>DASYRO010000462.1:0-27176 GCA_036004385.1 Candidatus Acidiferrales bacterium | reverse complement strand
ACACGGAAAGGATGGCCAATCCGATGCCGTTGCGGCTGTTGCGCGCCAGCGTGGTCATCATATACGTCAAGCTGTAGACGAGCAGCGCCATGGTCGCAAAGCCCGTCGCAAGACGCAGCGCCTCGTTCACGGTCTCGAGCCCCCGCGCGCTGGTGGTGCGCAGGAACAGCAGCAGGAAGCTCATCAGCACCAGCGCCGTCACCTGCACCGCGCCCACGGTCCAGCTAGTCCACAGCAGGTAGTGTCGCGTGCGCGGCCGCGTCAGCAGAAAATCCGCCGTGCCCTTCTCGAACTCTACGCCCACGCCCAGCGCGCCCAATACGAATCCGGCCACCGGGACCATGCCCAGCGCCGCTGGCAGTAGCGCGTCTACCGATAACCTCCACATTCCGCTCACCTCCTGCGACTTGGCGGCGATCCAGCCAAACGGATCCAGCGCCACGAAGGCACCAAACGCGCCCACGAGCAGAATCGCGACTAGAAGGACAAGAAAGGTACGGCGTGTGTCTCGCCAACATTTCCAGAGGTACATGCTTCCTCCTTGCGGACAAGTTCCACGAACACTTCGCGCAGGTTCAGCGGCGTGACGTGGGTCACGGCCGCGCCTTGCGATTTCAATCCAGCGGCAAAGGTTTCGGCGCCGCGCGCCAGCAGGTAACGCGAAAATTCCCCGTTGCGCGTGATGGTGACCACCGGCGCACTTGCAGTCGCCGGCAGATCGCGACCTGCGGCGATCACCAGCCGGTAATGTTCGCGGATGTCTTCTAGGCGGGCTTCCAGCAGCATCCGGCCTTCGTCCATGATGCCCACCCAGTCGCAGATCTGTTCGACTTCGGCCAGGTGATGGGAAGAAAAGAACACCGTGCGGCCCTCGGCGGCGTATTCTTCGGCCAGCAGCTTCAGCAGCGCGTCGTTCATGAAGGGATCAAGTCCGGCGGTCGGCTCGTCGAGCAGCATCAGCTCGGCATTTTGACCCATCGCCAGCAGCAGCCACACTTTCGCGCGGTTGCCCTTGGAAAGCTTCGCGAATTTCTGCGTCATGGGGATTTCCAGCCGCTGCGCGCACCTCTCCGCGGCCTCGCCTGACCATTTGGGATAAAACGCGCGAGTGAAACGCAGCATCTCCGTGGCCGTCAGGCCGTCGTACAGCGCTTTGTTTTCGCCGACAAAGGCCACGCGGCGCAGAATTTCAATCCGGTCGCGAACGATGTCGAGTCCCAGCACCTGCGCGGCGCCGGCGGTGGGTCGGGCCAGTCCCAGCAGCGTTTTGATGGTGGTGGTCTTGCCGGCGCCGTTGCGGCCCAGAAAACCGTAAACCGCCCCGCGCGGCACGTTCAGGTTCAGACCGTCCACTGCGCGCACCTGCGAATAAACTTTCACCAGTCCTTGCGTGGAGATGGCCAGATCGCTCATGACTTTCCTCCCAGCTTTTCGAGTTCGTCTTGAACCAGCTTGAGAATTTCTTCCGGTGCGAGCCGAAGCTGCATACCCTCCACGGCAATCTGCTGTGCATGAGGCCGCAGCCTGCGGACTTTCTCGGTTTTCAAAAGGCCCGGCACTCCGTCCGCCACGTAGCAGCCCCCACCCGGCACGGTGCGGATGATCCCGTCGCGCTCCAAATCCTGGTAGGCGCGGGCCACGGTATTGGGATTGATGCGCAGGTCAGCCGCCAGCTTTCTGACCGAGGGTAGCGCGTCACCCGTTTTCAGCGCCGCGGCGGCCACGGCCTGCTTCACCTGGGCTTCAATCTGCAGGTAGAGCGGCAGGCCGGAAGAGGGGTTCACATGGAGAATCATACTGTACTAATACAATGATACAGTTGTCGTGTCAAGCTCTTTTTTGCGCAAGCTTGCGGCGTATTTGTGCTTGCGGGAGTGTGAATGCCGGCGTAGTTTCGGGCTATGCGCGTGATGCTGCGACTGGAACTGGATGCGGAACATGGGACGATCCATATCCCGTCCAGCTATTTAGACTTGCGCGAGAACGCTGCCGGCATCGAGCAGATCGAGCCGGCACGACAGCACCGTCCACTCCGCGGCCTGCTGGCGGCGCTGAACAGCGGAGAATCCCTGTTTTCGAGCGTCGCGTGCGTCACGTGGACGAAAGAAGTTCCCCAGGCTGCTCAGACGGTCGAATTCGGCTCACGCGTGGACGTGATTTTCACCAAGCAGCGACACAACTTCGAACGCGATACCTACGAATCGCTGGGCAGCCAGTTGCGCGTGCTGCTCGATATGGAGGCGGGAGGAGACACGCTGGCGGCGGAGATCTGCGTGCTGCGCTGCGCATTCGATAAAGCAGCGCGGCCGGGTTACGCACTGCGGCTGATACTGACGGGTCACGGCAGCACGCCGCAGCAAGCCGAACTACGTTGGAGCCTGGGCGTCGCGCACTTGCAGCAGGCGTTGCTGTTTCTTTCCCGCACTGTGCGGCAGCAGCAAGCGCTATCTAACTGAAAAAAGGCGACATTCGATATCCGGCTGGCAGCCTGTCTTCCCCACAACTATGCCGATACATTGTTGCGCAGGAAAACTTGCAGGGGCGGCGTGTTGCGCAATGAGGATGATTTCGGCATACTCGCACGGGTTTCACGCAGAGACCAACTGAGATGAGAATCAGCGTTTTCGGAATGGGATACGTGGGGACAGTGACCGCGGCGTGCCTCGCCGACCAGCGCCACGAAGTGGTCGGCGTGGACGTCAACGAGCACAAGGTGGGGCTTATCAACGCCGGGCAGACTCCGGTGATCGAGCCGGCGATTGGTGACCTGATCCGCGAAGCCGTGCGCGATGGCCGCCTGCGCGCCACCACGAATTCCGCCGAAGCCGTCGCCGCCACGGAACTATCGCTGGTCTGCGTGGGTACGCCGAGCATGCGCAGCGGCAAGTTGGACTTGAGCGGCGTGGAAAAAGCCAGCCAGGAAATGGGCGAGGCGCTGGCGAAAAAGTCCGGCTTCCACACGGTCGCCATCCGCAGCACGATTCTGCCGGGAACCGTAGATGGCCTGGTGATCCCCAACATCGAAGCGAAAAGCGCAAAGAAAGCGGGAACCGATTTCGCCGTCTGCTACAACCCCGAATTCATGCGCGAGGGCACGGCGGTGGCAGATTTTTACGCGCCGCCATTCACCATCATCGGGGCGCACGACGCGGCGCAGGCCGGGCCGGTGACTTCCCTGTACAGCTTCATCGACCGGCCGCTGATCCACACGGAAGTGCGCGTGGCGGAAATGCTGAAGTACATCTGTAATTGTTATCACGCGCTGAAAATCTCCTTTGCCAACGAAGTGGGCACGCTGGCGCGCGCCCTTGGCGTGGATAGCCACGCGCTGATGCAGATTTTTTGCATGGACGAGAAGCTGAATATTTCCCGCGCGTACCTGGAGCCCGGGTTCGCCTTCGGCGGCTCGTGCCTGCCGAAAGACCTGCGCGCCATCACCCACCGGGCCCGTGAACTCGATCTGAAGTTGCCGGTGTTCGAAGCGGTGCTGCCCAGCAACCAGTTGCACGTACAGCGCGGGCTGGAGATGGTTCTGAGCACGGGGAAGAAAAAAATCGGCGTTCTGGGTTTGAGCTTCAAGTCGGACACGGACGACCTGCGCGAAAGCCCGATGATCGAGCTGGTGAAGGCGCTGCTCGGCGAAGGCTGCGACGTCAAAATCTACGACGCGAAGGTGGAGTTGAGCCAGATCGTCGGCGCCAACCGGCAATTCGTCGAGCAGACCATCCCGCACATCGGGAAACTGTTGCACTCATCGCTGGAATCGGTGGTGGCCGAGTCCGAAGTCATCGTCGTGAGCCGCGATGCGCGAGAATTTCGCGAACTGCGCGAGCTGCTGCGCGCCGACCACATCGTCGTGCAGTTGGGGCGCTCGCGCTCGCTGGATGGCTCCTCAGCCAAACAGATCGGAATTTGCTGGTAAGTTTTTGGCTAATCGGTTGCAGAAAAAGAGAGGGCCGGTCACATGACCGGCCCTTTTTGATTTCGTGCACAGGCCGAAAGCCAGTCCTGCTACCCGCCGAGTTCGGCGAGAGATTTGCGGCACGCGTTGGCGATGGTTTCCGCGGGCTTGAGTTCCAGCGCGCGCTTGAAGTGCGTGCGCGCTTTGTTTGGTTCGTTAACTTTCTGGTAGGCCAGGCCCAGGTGGTAGTGAAACGTTGCGCTTTCCTGCGGAATCTGGGCAGCCTTCATTTTAATAGCCTTCTGTATCTGCTCGGCCTCGAGTTTGACAGCCAGCTCAAACATGCTGATGGCCTGGCCGTACACGCCCTTGTGGTAATAGGCCCAGCCGAGGGTATCGGCGACGTTGGGCGAGTCCGGCATTTTCTGACGCGCTACCTGCGCGTGAGTGAGCGCCACGTCCACGTTGCCGCCATGCTCGAGCATCAGGAAGGCGAGGTTGTTGGAGCCGGGGCCGTTATCGGGCGAGACTTGCAGCGACTTTTCATAGAGTTCCTGGGCGCGCTTCCAATTATTGCGGTTCTCTTCCACGTTACCGAGAAGAAGAAACGCGCGAACATCCTTCGGGAATTTTTGCATGCACTGCTCGAAGACGCTTACGGCCTTGTCGTCCATGCCGCGCGCGTTGTAAACCTGTCCGAGCGAGATCAGCGCATCCAGGAAATCCTTGTTGAGGTTGACGGCCTGTTCGAACGCGTCCTGTGCCTTTTCCAAGTCTTTCTGCGCAAAAAAGACGTTGCCTTTCAGGTATTGGAAACCCGCGTTGCCGGGCACTTTGGCGACTTGCTGATCCAAGCGCGGGATGGCGCGGGCCAACTGCTTCTGCGCCGCGTACGCCCCGATCAGGCCCTGCATGGCCTCGAAGTTTGCGGGGTCTTTCTCCAGCGCCTGCTCGAAAAGTTTTTCGGCTTCCTTGAAATTCTTCTGCGCGCTGCGAAATTCGGCGAGCCGTACGTAGCCACCGGGGGCCTGCGGAGCGATTTCGATTGCTTTCTTCAGGTCCGCTTCGCCGGCGGGCAGCTGCCCGCGGCCGAAGCGCGCAGCGGAACGTATGATGAAGCCGTCCGGAGAATAAGGCTCAACGGCAATGATTTTTTCGGCGCTGGCGGCGACGGTGTCCCAGTCTTGTCGCGAAAGAGCAATGGCAGCGAGCAGGCGGTGAGCGGCGGTCATGGCGGGCTGCAAACGGACGCACTCGCGCCATTCTTGTTCGGCGCGGGCCGCATCTCCTTTGCCGGCAAAGGCCACACCCAGATGATAGTGAGCGACGGCATTGTCCGCGTCCGTCTGGACGGCGGCCTGCAAGACTTGCACGGCGTCGTTCGCGCGGTCCTGGCGGTTGAGGATTTGCCCGCGGTGGATGAGAGCATCCACGTCTTTAGGGCTGTCCTTGATGAGTTCATTATTTAATGTGGTCGCCAGATCCAGCTTGTTGCTGAGGATCAGCAGCTGGACGTAATTCTTTTTTACGCGGATGTCTTTCGGATGCTGCTCGAATAGAGAGGCATATTCGTGTTCAGCCTTCGCCAGGTCGTTGATGGCGAAATAGAAGTCGCCGAGCAGACGGTAGGCCTCGGGATTATTGGGGAGGGCTTGCTTGGCCTGCAAGAGGATCTGTTCGGCTTTGTCGCGCTGGTTCTGGATCATGTAAAGACGACCGAGCGAGGCGTAGGGCAAATAACTCTTGGGATCCACGGTGATGGCGCGGCGCATTTCGGCTTCCGCATCGCCCAGGCGGTTCTGTGTCTGGTAGAAGTTGCCCAGTGCCAAAACGGCGGCCACGGACTTGGGATCCAGTTCGATAGCTTTCTTGAAACTCGCTTCGGCTTCCGGAACCTTCTTGGCGGAGAGTTGCAGCAGCGCGAGATTCATGAACGTGCGCGGGCGGTCGGGAGCGAGCTGGATAGCTTGCTGCATATTCTTAAGAGATTCTTCGATGTTCTGCGTGGCCGCCAGCGCGTTAGCCTTGAGGATCAGGGCGTCCACGTTGTTTGGTTCTTTGGCCAGGACAATCTCGGCGCGTTCCTTGGCTTTTTCGTATTCATGGGCGGCCAGCAGCAGGTTGCCGATATCAACTTGCGCCTTCAAATTCTCGGGCTGGATCTCCAGCGTGCGCGCCAGTTCCTGGTAGGCGGCGGACCACACGCCCATGCGGATGTAGGCCTGGGCAAGCTGATAGTGGGCGTCGGCGAAGCGCGGGTCCACCTGGATGGCGTTCATATACTGGATGGCGGCCTCGCGGAATTTCTCCTTTTCGAGATAACGATTGCCGCTTTCCAGATACTTCTGCTTGCGAACGTTGGGATCGCGCGAACACCCCGCGCCCAATGCCGCTAGTAAAGCGATGCTGGCTACGAGCAGATAAGAACGACGAGTCTTCATTTCAGCCTTCCTGCAAGAGCGGTTCGCGCGCCTTCGTACCGCCGCCGGCGAACACGCCCTGGCCCATGGACGAGAAAGTTTAGCAGAGAACGGAACGCCCCGCCGGAAAGTTGCGCGGCGCGGCGGCCGCGGTTTCTAAAACCCTGACGCCTCCGCTAACGGGGAATGAAGCGGTCCAGTTGCGGATATATTTCTCCGACAAAGCCCAGCGCACGCTGCTCGGCGCTGGCTTCGCTTTCGCCGCGGACGATCGGCGTGACCACACGCAGCAGCGCGCCGTCGCTGCGGTTGCGGCGCACGGAATCCGTGACGAGATAAATCTTAGCCCAGTATTCGCTGGCCACAATGCGCCCGTTCGATTGATACCAGTAGAGTACGAGCTGTCGATCCAGGCCCTTGGAAATGACGTAACGGTTTATCTTCGATTCCCCCGGACCGGCGAACGGCAGCGGAATCCGCCCAAAACTCACGGGAGACCATCCCGCCCCGGGCAGGCAGTTCTGCGGCGAGTGAATCGTCGAGCCCGTGCGCTGCGTGGGGAAGTAGGCCAGAAAAAAATCAATGTATGGTCGCTCCGGGGCACTGTAAATGCGCAACAGGAAATCACCGTCGCCGAGAATCTCTCTTACTTCCGGCTGCATTGCAAAATCTTCGCCGCGCCACGCGCCGACTTGTGCGGGAAATTCGGCGAGCGATTGATGCTGCGGCAATGATTCCCCGCTGTCGCGGGCGCGCAGGAACACGGCCGTTCCAATCAGCAAGACCGCTACTGCGAGGAAGCGAACAAAGTTCTTGTTCATCTCTAAGCATGCCCCTTCCGGCGAAGCACCCAGCGCTCGCCCAGCCGCAGCAAGCCGTGCAGACCGAACAGCAGGGCCAGCGACATCACGAAGATGAGCCAGCCGGAAAACGTGTGGAAGAAGCCCATGGCCTTCTCGGCGTCCCAGTAATAGGCGAGCACACCGGTGCCCACGATGCGCAGCCCATTGGCCGCCACGGCTATGGGGATGGCACCCACAGCCAACAGGAAACGGCGCCAAAATCCGGTTTCGAGAAAATAGCCGTAGATGATGGCCAGGGTGCCCAGCGACATGAGCGAGCGAATGCCGCTGCACGCCTCCACCACTTCCAGCGACATCGCCGGCAGGTGGATGACGTTGCCTTCGCGAAGCACGGGAACTCCCAGCAGAGGCAGCGCCGCGCTGGCCAGCTTGGAGGCCAGAAGCTGCAACGGGAACGCAATCTGATTGAAGATAATCGCGGGGATAGGAATCATCAAAAACAAAAACGCCCAGGGGAATAATAGCGCTCGGAACCAATTCCATCCGCGCAGATGAATCAGCAAACCGCCCAGCAGCAACACGAGCGAAGTGCGCGATAGAAAGAGCTCCGCGCCAAGCACTCCCACCACAAGCACACAGAGCGCCAGCGCGATAATTACTGCACCCCACCACGACGGCCGTTCCTCGAGCGCGGCCAAACGCTTCCTGTCGTTCCAGACCACAAAGGCCGAAAACGCCGGCACAAAGAAGCCGTGAGAAAAATTTGGGTCATTGATCCATTGCTGGACGAGCCGGGCGAGGACGTCGTAATAAAGAAAGAGGATGAGCGCGGCCAGCACGAACCATTGCCACCAATCGCGGCGCACGCTTTCGACCTGTGGCACCGCAGCCGCCGCTTGTTCGTCAACCTGTTCCATGGCTCGCCGATCATGCAGAATAGCCGAGCAAGAAAGTGTACGCAATAGTCCGACCGGCTCAAAACTCGCTTAGATGCCAACTCGGCAATACGAGAGATTTCTGATGCGTAGGCAGGCCGAACTATCACGGCGAGAGTGAAAAGGTCTTCGCTAAAGCTCCCAAGTCGGTGCTTCGGCGTCCTGGATTTGCTATAAGTATGTTTATTTCTAATAGATTGCAAAGAGAACGTGGTTTTGGCTAGGCAAAATAGTGGAAACTACTTAGACAAAAGAGACAAATTATTTCCACTTTTAGGGTTGCTGGCTAGAGCACATCCCGTAGTACAGGTGTACTATTGTGTTCGCGAAGGGGCGTAACCTACACTCCCTACTCGATTTGGGATATGCAGTAAATGTGTGAAGCAGAACGCCCTTCTTGGCATCTGCCTTGCACATATTCCCCCGAAATCAAGGCTACCGTAAACCACGAATCTGTCTGCGCGGAGGAGCAATGGAGGTAAGGCAGGCAAACGGGGAATCGAACGTGGCAGTGGCCACATCTCTGGGCAATCACGCCTATGTGCCCGCACTGAGCCCCGCCATGCGCGCCGTGGAGCGCGTAATCGCGGATATCGCCCCGACGGACATCCCTGTGTTGTTGGAGGGCGAGAGCGGCACGGGCAAGGAAGTGGTCGCTGCGCAAATCCACCGATTGTCGCTGCGCCGGAACGAGCCGTTTACAAAACTGAGCTGCGCGGCGCTGACACCGGAATTCTTCAGCGGGCGCGCGCGGGAAACGGTGAATGGCTCGGAACCCGTAGGCATCTTCCTGCTGGATGAAATCAGCGAACTGGATTCGTCCTGCCAGCCGAAGCTGCTGCACGTGCTTCCGGACGGCGACGCTATGCCGCTGGAAGGATCGCCGCCGCGTCTCGGCGCGCGCGTGTTCTGCACTACGTCGCGGAACCTCGAAGAGGAAATGCGCGCGGGGCGCTTCCGCGAAGAGCTCTATTTCCGCATCAACGGCGTGTGCCTGCGACTGCCGCCCTTGCGCCATCGCAAGGAAGACGTGCCCGTGCTGGTCGGTTATTTTCTCTCCAAGTACGCGGCGCAGTTTGGCCGGCCGCAACCCAAGCTCAGCGGGCACCTCATGACGCAGTTCGGCGAATACGACTGGCCGGGCAACATCCGCGAACTGGAGTATGCGGTGAAGAAGATTGTCGCGCTGGGAGACGAACGGGCGGCGCTGGCCGACCTGCGCGCACGCGTGGCCGCACAAGGCCACAACGGCGCCGCGGAGATTCCATCGTTGAAGGACGCTGCGCGGGCCGCCAGCCGCCAGGCCGAGAGGGAATTGATCCTCAAGGTGCTGGCGCGCACGCGTTGGAACCGCAAGCGCGCGGCGCAGGAATTGCAGATCAGCTACAAAGCGTTGCTATACAAACTGAAGCAGATCGGCCTGGACGATTCGGCAGTTTCGTAGTTTCCCAAGGAGAACGTGCATGAGGATGAATGGCAAATGGTGGGCGATGCTGGTGGCGCTGCTGTTGCCTCTGGGCGGGTGGGTAGCGCAGGAAAAAGCCAATCCCAAAGAGTCCAAGGCCACGCCGCGCGCCGCGGAAGATCAACCGGCCGCGCCCAAGGCGGCCACCGAAGATCCGTCGTATGAGATCGGCGCCGAAGACCAGCTCAATGTCAATGTGTGGAACGAACCGAATGTGTCGCGGACTGTCCCCGTGCGGCCGGACGGGAAAATTTCTCTGCCCCTGATCAACGACGTGCAGGCCGTTGGGCTCACTCCCATGCAACTGGCCATGTCCATCTCGGAAAAACTGAAGAAATTCATTGCTGATCCGCAGGTGACGGTGATCGTGACGGCTATCAACAGCCGGCGCTACTACATCGTGGGCGAAATGACTCGCGCCGGGGCGTTTCCGCTGCTGCCCAACATGACCGTGTTGCAGGCGCTCTCCAGTGCCGGCGGATTCTCGCAGTTCGCAAAAATGAAATCGATCTACGTCCTGCGGATCGTGGACGGCAAATCCGTCAAATATCCTGTCAATTACAAAGACCTGATTAAGGGGATCCATCCGGAGCAAAACATCGTTCTGAAACCGGGCGACACCGTCGTCGTTCCGTGAGGGGGAGAATATGAAGAAGTGGAACATGGCAAGCTGGGCTCTGATTCTGATTCTCGCGCTGGGCGTCCCCGCCGTCCAGGCGCAACAGCAGAAAGATCCGAGGCTCAATCCGCCGGTGGCGCCGCTGCCGCCCATCAGTCCGGGGGAGAGCACCAGCCGATCCGCGCCGGATGATCCCGCGCCGCCGCAGAACGCCGTGAAGCCGGACGAGAGCCCGCTTTCGGGTGCCGAAGCGTTTACGCTGGGCACCAGCTCCGGCGCTCGCAGCTACCTCGCGCCTTCCATCCGCTACACGCAGTTTGCTGACAACAGCGGGCGCTCGGCGATATCCAGCACAAACAACGAATGGCGGACCGTTGGGTCCATGGTCGGAAACCTCAGCCTGCAACGCCTGACGGCTCGCAGCCAGTTTGGACTTGATTATTCAGGCGGCTCCATGCTTTTCAGTACGGTGGGCACTTCCCGCGCTGTTTTTCATCGCTTGGGCATCAGCGAGCATCTGAACTTTCGTCGTGTGACTCTCTTGCTGGCGGACTCCATGACCTATCTGCCGGAATCCTCCTTCGGCGGTGGCGGCTTCGGCGGCATCAGCACCGGAATACTCGGTGGGATGGGCAACAGCGGAATCGGCACGGGCGGATTGAGTGGCGGCCTTGGCAGCGGCTTGAGCGGCGGGCTGGGAGGGGGCTTGATCCCGGGAATTGCGCCGAACCAATCCATCGTGACCGGGTTCGGCCGGCGCATCAGCAATACCGCGCTGGGGCAAATCCAGTACGCCATCGGCCCGCGTGCGTCGCTGACGGCAAGCGGTTCCTTTGGCCTGCTGCGCTTTCTCGACAGCGGTTTCATCAGCAGCAACAATTACCAGTTCATGGCCGGCTACGACTACAAATTGAACAAGGCGGACAGCATCGCGCTGACCTACGGGCTGAGCATGCTGCGCTTCTCGGGAATCACGCAATCCGCGAATTTCCATCAAGTCCACGTGTCCTATGGGCGGCGACTGACCGGCCGCATGGCCCTGCAGCTTTCCGGTGGCCCGCAATTCGGACAGTTTGACAATCCGGTCTCCGGAAGCAGCAGCCGCATCTCCTGGAGCGCGCGGAGTTCCTTGATCGTCAATTTCCGCAACTCAGACCTGTCGCTGAACTACTCGCACACCGCGAGCGCAGGCTCGGGCGTGCTGGTGGGCGCCGATGCCGACCGCGTTGATGTCTCGCTCAGCAAACAATTGACGCGCATGTGGAACGGAGGAGTTGTGGGAGGTTTCGCGCACAACCACAGCATCCGGCAATTGAATGCCGGCAGCGCAGAGCGCACGGTGAATACCTGGCACTCGGGATTCCACCTGGAGCGTCCACTGACCCGGCAGGCCAAGCTCTCGTTCGTCTACAACGTGACGGGACAGTCCGCCAACAACCCCGTGGGGTGCACTGGCGTGACCTGCGGGCGTTTGCCGCTCCGGCATCAGTTGGCACTGGTGCTTTCGTGGGGATTCGGACCGTACGCCATTGATTGACAGGCGCCGGAAGTCCGGACGCCGGTGACACAAAGGAAGCAGAAGGGAAGAGAGGACACTCATGCTGGGACATCGCTCCATGTCGTTGGATGACTATGTGGGAATCCTGCGGCGGCACCTCTGGAAAATCATCATTCCTGCACTGGTCATGCCGGCTCTGGCCTACGGGGTTTCGCTTGTGCTGCCCGAGCGCTACACCTCCATCACGCTCGTGCTCGTCGACCAGCCGAAAGTGCCCAACAGCATTGTGCCGTCAACGGTGTCAGACTCGCTGAACGAGCGGCTCAATACCATGCAGCAGCAAATCTTCTCGCGCACGAAGCTGCAGCCGATGATCGAGCAATTTGGGCTGTATAAGCAGGACGTGGCGAACAAGGTTCCCCTCGAGGACCTCGTCGCCCAGATGCGCAAAGCCATCACGGTGACCCCAGTGAAGACGATTTCTACGATCAAGCAGGGCGAAGTACCAGGCTTTACCATCTCCTTCGATGCAGACAATCCGCGCACGTCGCAACTAGTCTGCGCCGAGATTCTTTCCTTGTTCATGAAGGAAAACATCGACTTGCGCACGAAACGAGCGGCCAGCACCACCGAATTCCTCGAGAACCAGGTGCAGGAAGCCAAGCGCAAGCTGGATGAGAAAGATCAGCGCGTAGCGGAATTCAAGCGCCGCTACTTGGGGATGCTTCCCGGCCAGGAAGGCGTCAATCAGCAGGTGTTGACTGGGCTGACCGCGCAGTTGGAAGCGACGAATCAACTCCTGGCACGCACTCATCAGGACAAGGCCTACACCGACTCGTTGCTGGCATCCGAAGTGTCGAAGTGGGAAGCCTCCCAGGCGGGCAACAATCCGCAGACGCTTGAAACGCAGCTCGCCGCACTGCAAAATCAGCTGATCACTCTGGAGGCGCGTTACACCGCCGACCACCCGGACATTGCCAAGCTCAAGGCCGACATCGCCCAGCTCAAGAAGAAAATTGCCGAAGCCGACACGCCGGGTAAAGACAAGCCCGTGGAGAAGGACAAATCTGCCCTGGCCAGGGCTAGCGAGCCGCCGACGATCCAGCAGCTTCGCAATCAGATTCACGTCCTGGAAACGACCTTGAAGGAAAAGTCCCGCGACCAAGAACGCATTCAGGATCAGATTAAAGTCTATCGCGCGCGCGTGGAGAGCTCTCCCTTAGTCGAACAGCAATACAACGAAATTCAGCGCGATTACACAACTGCCCAAGGGTTCTATGACGAACTGCTGAAAAAGCGGAGCAATTCGCAGGTGGCCGAAGACCTTGAGAATCGCGAGCAGGGCGAACAGTTCCGCGTGGTGGATCCTCCGAACCTGCCGACCAAGCCGACCTTCCCCAATCGCCTGCTGTTTGCGGTCGGAGGATTCGGCGGAGGCTTGGGCATAGGGTTCGCCTTCGCGCTGCTGCTGGAACTGAAAGACAAATCCATTCGTACGGAAGCGGATATCGAGGCGCTATTGCAACTGCCGACGCTGGCGCTGGTGCCCTCGGTTGTGGAGGGAGTACGTTCCCGCCGCGGCTTGCTTTCTCGCATTCGCAAGTCGGAGGAACGGGCATTATCCGGATCAGGAGCTTAGGACACGACGATGTATAAGAAGTTTTTTGGCTTGCGCGAGAATCCGTTCAACGTCAATCCGGACCCGCGCTATCTTTGGCTGAACAAGCACACGCAGGAGGCGCTGGCCTGCCTGACCTACGGCGTGCAGAGCCGCAAGGGCTTTATCCTGCTCACCGGCGAAGTGGGCACGGGCAAGACCACGTTGCTCAACAAGCTGTTGGACTGGCTGCATCGCGAGCGCGTGGCAACGGCGTTCATTTTTAATTCCAAGCTGAACGTCACGCAGTTTTTCGATTTCATGATGGCCGACTTCGGCATTCCCACGGAGACCCGGCTGAAAAGCCAGGTGCTCATGAGGTTGAACCACTGGCTGTTGGAGCGCTACCAGGCCGGAGAAACCGCCGTGCTCGTCGTGGACGAAGCGCAAAACCTGTCCACGCAGGTGCTCGAAGAAATCCGCCTGCTCACCAACCTGGAGACGTCCACTGATAAGCTCCTGCAAATCGTGCTCTCCGGACAGCCGGAGCTGGAATACAAGCTGAACCAGCCGCAGTTGCGGCAATTGCGGCAGCGCATCACGCTGCGTTGCAGAACGCACGCGCTTTCGCTCGATGAGACCGGAGATTACATCAAGAGCCGGCTGCAGATCGCCGGCGCCAACGGGCGCCTGATATTTTCGCCCGAAGCTGTGGAGACCGTTCATACTTACGCGCGGGGCATTCCCCGCGTCACGAATTTACTTTGCGAGAACGCGCTCATCAGCGCGTTTGTGGACCAGCAGTCTCCCATCGATGCCGCCACCGTAGATGAAGTGGCCCGCGAATTCCAGTTACACGAAGTCGAACCCACTGCGCCGGCGGTGGAACAAGCCGAACCCAGCGGCGAAAACCGGCGCCTTATGGAAGCTTTGCAAAGTTTGGTCACTCTGGTTGATCATCTGCGCCGTTCCGACGGATCCCCGCTGACTACAAGGAAAGGAAGCTATGAGCCGCATTCACGAAGCGTTGAAGAAAGCTGAACAGGAACGCAGCGTCACGCGTCCGCCGGAAGAGACTCTGGCGCCCGTGGCGTTTCCGGAAGTAGCCGCACCTCTGCCTCGCCCGGCGGAGACCCGCTCCTTGGTGCCCGCGGTGGCGCAGAGCGCGGACGGATTGACGTTTGACGCAATCCGCGACGGCAGCCGGGCTTCCGCCTGGAACTTCGATCCGCGGACGGTCTTGTTCGGCACTCCGCGCCCCAACGAAAATAAGGCGCGACTGGGCACGGAGGAATTCCGTACGCTCCGCTCACGGCTCTACCAGATCCGGGAACGCCAGCCCTTGAAGACCATCCTGGTGACGAGCGCGCTGCCCGCCGAGGGCAAGACCTTCGTCGCCGCGAATCTGGCGCAAGTCATCGTGCGGCAGCATGAGCGCCGCGCGCTGCTTGTGGACGCGGATCTGCGCTGGTCGCGCATGCACCTTTCCTTCGGCACATCCATGAAGCCCGGCCTGACCGATTATCTTTCCGGCCAGGTGGATGAGCTTTCCATCATCCAGCGGGGCGCGTATGACAATCTTTTCTTCGTGCCTGGCGGAAGCCCCTCGTCGAATCCTGCGGAACTTCTGGCCAGTGGCAAGATGGAGGCTTTCCTGCGCAAGATGGCGCCGCTGTTTGACTGGGTGATTCTTGATTCGCCGCCCGCGGTGCCGGTATCTGACGCCAGCTTGTTGGCGGACATGTGCGACGGCGTGCTCATGGTGGTGCGCTCCGCCGTGACACCCTACGACATGGCGCAGCGCGCCGTACAGGAATTCCGCGAAAAGCATCTGGTCGGCGTGGTGCTCAACGACGTCGAGCCGGGCTCCGGCTACAGCTCCTATTATTACCACTACTACCACGGCCGTTCCGGGGTGAACGGCAAAGGCAAGGGCTAAGAGAAAGTGGTCCGCCTCTTCAACGTCTACTATCCGGCCCGTACCCTCGTGCTCATTCTCGGGGAAGCGGTGGTGGTGTCCCTGTCGTTCCTGCTGGCCGTTTTCGTGCAACTGGGACCGGATTCCTACATCGTCCTGAATTACGAAGGCGGCTTTTGGAAAATCCTCGGCGTCACCGGCATGGCCATGCTTTGCGCATACTATTTCGACCTGTACGACCTGCAAAGACTGCCTACGCGCGGGGAAACCTATTTCCGGCTGCTGATGCAGCTGGCCACGCTGTCCTTCGTGCTGGCCGGGCTGGGCATGCTCTACAACAAGTTCAGGATCGGAGACGGCGTATTTCTGATGGGGCTGGTGATTTTGACGTTTGCGCTGCTCGGCTGGCGCGCGACGTACTTGTGGCTGTTGAAGCGGCCGCTGCTGCGCGAGCGCGTCTATGTGCTCGGCGGCGGAGAACGGGCCCAGCGGCTGGTGCAGGCGCTGCGCGCGCGTCATGAACTGGGCATGGACGTGATCGGCTGGGTCGGCGCGATGGGCAACGGTTCACTCACGAGAGAGAACCTGGCAGAGGCGCTGCAACCCTTGCGTCACAGCAAAGCCGTGCACCGCGTCATCGTCGCGCTCTCCGACCGTCGCGGCACCATGCCCGTCCGCGAGTTGCTGGACTTGCGGCTGAACAACGTCAAGGTGGAGGAAGCCGCCGGGCTGCTCGAAAAGATTAACGGCAAGATTGAAGTGGAAGAGCTGCACCCGAGCTGGCTGATTTTCTCCGAGGGATTCCGCCTGAACAACTCCATCATTTTTGGACGCCGCGTGATGTCGTGGCTGATGTCGGCTGCGCTGCTGGTTATCGTGCTCCCGCTCCTCCCGCTCATCGCGCTGCTGATCAAGGTGACGTCGCCCGGCCCCGTGCTCTACAAGCAGAAGCGCGTCGGCCGCAACGGCCAAGTTTTTTATTGCTACAAATTCCGCACGATGCGCGCCGATGCGGAAGCGGACACTGGGCCTGCCTGGGCGGGCGACGACGACCCGCGCATTACCAAGATCGGTCGCCTTCTGCGCACCACGCGCCTGGATGAGATTCCCCAATTGTGGAATGTTTTCAAGGGCGACATGGGATTCGTCGGCCCGCGCCCCGAGCGTCCCGAGTTTGTGGAATGGCTGAGCCGCGAAATCCCGTACTACAACCTGCGCCACCTCGTCCGCCCGGGCATTACCGGCTGGGCGCAGATCAGTTATCAGTACGGGGCGTCGCTCGAAGAGGCGCGGGAAAAACTGCAGTATGACCTGTACTACATCAAGAACATCTCGATGGCGTTCGACCTCTTCATTATCTTCCAGACCATTAAAATTGTTCTGTTCGGCCGGGGGGCGAAATGAGGGCAGTGCCCGCTGGCTCGCGCGCGGAAACAAATTCATCGACGACCTAGGGACCCACGAAGATGTGCGGAATCTGCGGAATCTTTGACCTCGAACAGCGACCCGGCAACGCCGAGCTCGTGCGCCGCATGGCCGGCACGCTGGCGCATCGCGGCCCGGATAACGACGGCTTCTACGACGCGCCGCTCTGCCATCTTGGCCACCGCCGCTTGCGCATCATTGATCTTTCCCCGCTCGGCCATCAGCCGATGACCAATGAGGACGGGTCGGTCTGGGTTTCCTTCAACGGCGAAATCTATAACTACCTCGACCTGCGCCCCGAGCTGATGCGCCGCGGACACCAGTTCCGCAGCCAGAGTGACACAGAAGTGATGCTGCACCTGTACGAGGAGAAGGGCGACGCTTTCCTTCGCGACCTGAATGGCATGTTCGCCATCGCTCTCTGGGACGCGCGCCGCGAGCGCCTGCTGCTGGCGCGCGATCGCTTCGGCAAAAAGCCCCTCTATTACTGGACGGACAGCAAGCGGCTGCTTTTCGGGTCCGAGCTGAAAGCTCTGCTGGCCGATCCGGCTGTGCCGCGCGAAATCGATCACAGCGTGCTCTCGGCGTATCTTTCATTCGGGTACATCCCGTGCCCGTCAACCATTTTCCGTGGCGTGTTTAAGCTGCCTCCAGCATCATGGATGGTGGTGGAGCGCGATCCGGCGGGAAACGGCCTGCGCCTGACCGGGCCGCATCGCTACTGGGATCTTCGCTACGCACCCGACCTCAACCTCACCGAAGGGGACTGTGTCCAGCAAATACGCGAGCTGATCCGCGATGCCGTGCGCATCCGGATGTATTCCGACGTGCCACTGGGTGCTTTCCTGAGCGGCGGTCTCGATTCGTCCACAGTGGTCGCGGCGATGGCGGAGACCAGCACCAAGCCTGTGGAGACGTTTTCCATCGGCTTCGATACTGCCTCCTACGACGAGCTACCCTACGCCGAAACGATTGCGAAAAAATTCCGCACCAACCATCACACCTTCCGCTGCACGCCGAATGCGCTTGAAGTGCTGCCAATCCTCGTGCACCACTACGACGAGCCGTTTGCCGATTCGTCGGCGATCCCGACCTACTATGTTTCGAAGATCGCGCGGGATTATGTCACCGTGGTTCTCTCCGGGGACGGCGGTGATGAGACCTTTGCCGGCTACACGCGCTACGACAACGGAATGCTGCGCTGGGAGATTGCCCGGTATCTGCCTGAGTCGGTGATCCGCGCTGCGTTCAAGATCGCCACCGAACTCTATCCCGTCGGTTCGCGCGGCTGGGGCATCCTGCACCGGAATTCGCTCGCGCCGCTGGATTCGTTCACGGCGGACGTTTCCCTGTGGCAACCGCGGGAGAAAACGCCGCTCGTGGCGGAGGGATTCGCCGGCGCGGCGGTGAATGGCGACCCGTTCGGATTGGTACAGCGGCTCGCGGCGGAGTGCGGGAGCGGCGAGTTTCTCTCGCAAATGCAGTACGTGGACCAGATGCTCTATCTCCCGGACGACATCCTGGTGAAAGTGGACCGCGCCAGCATGGTGGTGGCGCTGGAAGCGCGCGCGCCGTTACTCGATTACCGCTTGGCGGAGCTCATGGCCAGGGTGCCCGCGGAGATGCGCTACCGCAACCGCACAAAGAAATACCTTATGAAAAAGGCAGTCGAGGGCGTACTGCCGGATGAAATCATCCACCGCAGGAAAATGGGCTTCGGCGTTCCTCTGAAGCACTGGTTTCGCAAAGATGCGGCGGAATTTGCGCGCGAGGTACTGCTGGACCAGCGGACGCGCGAACGCGGTATCTTCCACGTGAATGCGGTGAAACGCACGCTCGACCGGCATGCCCAGGGGCGCCGCGATTTCTCCGCGAAGCTGTGGACGTTGCTCTTTTTCGAGCTGTGGTGCCGGCACTGGCTCGATGAGGTACCCGCTCCGGCAGCTCTCCCCCAGCAGGAGGTTGCCGCGGTAAGCCGAGGCAGTGCGGACTAGCCATCCGCCGCGCGATCGAACCACTGCCCCCTAAGGAATCAGGATGACTCACCCAGTGATGACGAACCTGGAAGCCGAACCGCAGCCGCCTCATCTTGACAAGGCGGGCTCCAAGAGTCCTGCGACGCGCCGGCGCAAGCCGCGCATCATGCTGTTTACCGATAGCTTTTCCCACGGTGGCACCGAGCGGCAATTCGTGCAGGTACTGCGCCTGATTGACCGGGAGAAGTACGAGGTGTTGGCTGGATGCCTGAAGCGCCGCGGACAATTTCTGAGCGAAGCGGAAGCACTCGGCATCCCCATCTACGAGTTTCCAATCACGTCGCTGAGAAAGTGGAGCACGATCTCCTGGCTCGACAAGCTCACCAAACTCTTAGAGGATGAGAAGGTCGACCTCGTCCACGCGTTTGACTTCTACACGGACATCTTTGCAGTCACGGCCGCGTTCCTGGCGGATGTACCGGTGGTAATCGCCAGCCGGCGCGAACTGGCCGGAGACCGGAGCCGCTTCGAGCAGTGGGGCATCCGTTTTGCATGCCAACTGGCCAGTGCCGTCGTAGCCAATTCCCATGCGGCGGGATCGCGTCTGACGGGGTTGTTCACGGAGAATTCGCGGAAGGTGCGAGTGGTGCCGAACGTGATCGACTTGGGCGCCTTCCGCATGGAACACGCGCCGGAGAACGTTCGGCGGCAATTGGGATTCGCGCCGGGGACGCCGCTAGTCGGCGCGCTGGCGATGTTGCGCGTGGAAAAGGATCTTCCGACTTTCCTGCGGGCGGCGGCACTTCTGCGGTCGAGCGCCCCCGAAGTGCGCTTCGTGATCATCGGCGAGGGTGCCGAACGGCAACGCATTGAATCGCTCGCTCGAGAGCTGCAAATTTCCGCGTCGCTGCTGCTGCTGGGCGACCGCCACGATGTCCCCGACCTGCTCGCGGCGCTGGATGTATTTGTACTGTCGTCAGTGACGGAAAGCTTTCCAAACGCGATTCTGGAAGCGATGGTCATGGGCAGACCCGTGGTGGCGACACGCGTGGGGGGAGTTCCGGAGTTGGTCGAAGATGAGAAGACCGGATTTTTGGTGCCTCCGGGCGACGCCAGCGCGATGGCAAAGCGCATCCAACAACTCCTGCACGATTCCGCCTTGCGCCGGTCGATGGGCGATGCGGGACGCCTTCGCGCGCAGCGCGATTTTTCGCCGCAGCGAGTGCAGGAATCGCTGGAAAGCCTCTACGACGAACTACTGAGGAAACATCACCCTCTATTTCGTTCGGCTGATGACAATGGGATGGAGCGGTGACGATGGAAAAGCTTCATCGGCTGCGGGAAATGAGCCTGGACGAGCTGCGCTTCCGCGCGGCGCAGCAGTGGCGTATCCAGCAGGAAAAGATGTCGCTCGGCAAGAACGGCCATGGCGCAGCAACGCAAGCCGTGCCGGTGGCGGAGTTTGCCGCCCGCGTAGCACCGAAGTTTTTCTTCAGCAGCGCGGACTGCAGGAAAATTCGCGCAGCCTACGAACGGCACTTTGCGTCGCGCATCGCAGAGATTCGCGCTGAAGCAGACGCCATCTGCGCACACCGCTTTCGCATCTTTGCGTATCCCGAGGTGCAGTGCGGCCCGGAAATTCCCTGGCGGCGCGACCTCGTCCACGGCAAAGACACCGGCCTTGAGCACTGGAGCACCCTGCCGTATCTCGATTTTGAAAAATGTGGCGACTCGAAAATTGTCTGGGAGCCCAACCGTCACCAGCATTTCATCACCCTCAGCCAGGCGTTTTTTCTGACCGGCGAAGAAAAATACGCGGAAGAATGCCTCGCGCAGTGGGGGCACTGGCGGCGAGAGAATCCGTATCCGCGTGGAATCAACTGGGCCAGCAGCCTGGAAGCAGCGTTTCGCGCATGGTCCTGGCTGTGGGCGACGCATCTGCTCTTGGGCAGCCGCGCGCTGAACGATTCGCGCCTCGGCGAAATGACCGCCGCGCTCGGCGAGCACGCTCAATACATCGCCAACAATCTTTCCACGTATTTTTCTCCCAACACGCACCTGCTCGGCGAGGGATTTGCCCTGTTCGCCGTCGGGACGGTTCTGCCCGAACTTCCTGGCGCGGATGCCTGGCGCGAAACGGGCCGCACGATTTTGCTCGAGCAGATGGAAAAGCAAGTGCGCGCGGATGGCTCGCACATCGAACAATCGAGCTACTACCATCGCTATGCCACGGACATGTTCCTGTGTGCGGCAGTGCTCGCCAACCACAACGCGTGCGCGTTTCCGCTAAGCTATCTCGAGCGTCTGGCGCACATGTGCGAATTCTTGCAGTACACGGCGTGGCCTTCGGGCGGTCATCCCATGATCGGCGACGCCGATGGCGGGCGACTCCTCGCGCTCGAACATCACGAGCCGGGCGTCACCAACAACGATTACCGCGCCGCGCTCTCTACCGCCGCCGTGTTTTTCCGCCGCGGCGATTTCAAGTTTTCGGCGGGAGCGCTGCATGAAGAAACGCTATGGCTGCTTGGCGCGGAAGCGGCGAGCGAATTCGCCAGATTGAAAGCGGCCGTGCCGGCCGAAACGTCGCGCGCATTTCGGGACGCGGGAACGGTCGCGCAGCGCAACGAGTGGAGCGATCACGCGCGCGCGTTGCTGTTTGATGCCGGGCCACAGGGCATGGGCACCTGCGCGCACGGCCACGCCGACGCGCTGCAAGTGTTGTGCGCGGCGGACGGGATCGGGTGGCTGGTGGACCCCAACACCTACGGGTACACATCGTCGCGCGAGTGGCGCGATTTCTTCCGCGGGACGCGCGCGCACAACACACTCGCCGTGGACGGTTGCGATCAGGCCGAGGCCGTCGATTTCTTCAAATGGCGGAAGATTCCCGCCGTGCAACTGGAAATTGCTGCCACGCTGCCGCGATTCGATGTGGCCGTCGCCGCGCATTCCGGTTACACGCGTCTGCCGGAGCCGGTGACGCATCGCCGAACGGTGATGTTCGTGAAGCCGGATTACTGGATTGTCTCGGACGAAGTCACGGGCACAGGCACGCACGCGCTGGAATTCTTTTTTCATTTCGCGCCGGGCGTTAAAGTGGAGTCCCAGCACGGCGCATGGCTGGCGTCGAAGGGCGGGGCGCGGTTTCTGCTCGCGCCGCCGGCGGGCGTCAACATATCCATCGTCAGCGGCGAAGAATCCCCGGCGCAAGGGTGGGTGTCCAGAGACTACGGTCACAAAGAGCCCGCGCCGGTGCTCATCGCGCAGGCGCAAACCGCTCTACCGGCGCGATTTCATTGGCTGCTGTGCCCGTCTCCGGCGGGCTGGCCACGCGTGCGCGAGCTGCCCGGCCCGGGCCTTCGACTGGCCGTAGAAACCGACGCGTGGACGACGTTGGTTGTCGTGCGCGGGCAGCAACTCGACCCGGACCAAGGCGAGTTGTGGACGGACGCCGAGGTGGCTGTTCTTCGGCGCACGAAAGCGGACGAGGCGTCACGTTTCGTTCTCGTCAACGGGTGCTGCGCGGAAAGCGGTGGCCGGGCGCTGGTGCGAGCCGATAGTATGTTTGATGAACTGGACGCGCTCTTCGAAGGTGAAGCGGCGGAAATTCACGCGCGGCCGGCGCGGCGCTTCGCGTTGCATGCGCCACACGCGCGGCACGCGCGGCTGAACGGCAAGCCGGCGAAGTTTTCGCGGGATGGCGAGTGGATCGAGTTCAAAGGGAAAGGCTGAGCGTATGTGCGGAATCTGCGGAGTGCTGGCGTTGAACGGGGCGCGGCCGGCGTCAGAGGCGGAGCTCCGCGCCATGGCCGGCAGAATTTCTCACCGCGGCCCGGACGACGAAGGCTATTACTGCGCGCCTCCGGTGGGCTTCGGATTCCGCCGGCTTTCCATCGTGGACCTGGCCGGCGGCCACCAGCCGATGTCCAACGAAGATGGCACGGTGTGGATCATTTTTAACGGCGAGATTTACAACCACGCGCTCTACCGGCAGGAACTCGAACAGCGCGGGCATCGCTATACCAATCGCAGCGACACGGAAACCGTTATTCATCTCTATGAAGAATACGGCGACGATTGTGTCAACTACCTGCGCGGGATGTTTGCCTTCGCCATCTGGGACGCCAAGAAGCAGCGGCTCTTCTGCGCTCGCGACCGCCTGGGCATCAAGCCCTTCTATTACACAATTCAAAATGGCCGCTTCGTCTTCGCCTCGGAAATGAAGGCACTCTTCGAGCTGCCCGGCGTGCGCGCGGAAATGAACCGCGCGGCGCTGCCCGAGTTTTTCGCGCTTGGTTATATCTCCTCGGAAGACACGATGTACGCCGGTGTACGCAAGTTGCTGCCCGGCCACCGCCTGAGCATCCAACTCGGCGGCGCCAATCCGCAGCCGCGCATCGAGCGCTACTGGGACCTGGACATCACGCCCGACGAATCGATTCCGACCGAGGAAGAGTACGTCAAGCGGTTCGACGAAATGTTCACCGAATCGGTGCGCCTGCGGCTGATGAGCGACGTTCCGCTGGGCGTCTTTCTAAGCGGCGGGCTCGATTCCAGCGCCATCGCCGCGACGATGACGCGCCTGGTGAAGGGCCGCATCCAGACCTTTTCCGTCGGCTACGCGGAAGACCAGTTCAGCGAGCTTCCCTATGCAAAGAAAGTGGCCGCGCACATCGGCGCCGAATACAACCAGGTACTGATGGGGCCGGATGATTTCTTTGGCGCGCTGCCGCAGCTTATCTGGCACGAGGATGAGCCGTTGGTGTGGCCGTCGAGCGTCGCACTGAACTTTGTATCACGGCTGGCGCGGCAGAAAGTGATCGTCGTGCTCACCGGAGAAGGCGGCGACGAGATTTTCGCCGGCTACTTGAAATATCGCGCGACGCTATGGAACTTGCGTTACGGCCCGGCATACCGCAAGCTCGTGCCGAGCGCACTGCGTGGGCTGGTGGCGCGGTCGCTAGAATCCGGCATTCTTCCGGAAAACGTCAGCCGCAAACTGCGGCACACGTTCCTCTACCGGCCGGAACAGTTCGAGAACATGTATTTCGATAACTGGTACTCCGTGTTCCCGCAGGGAATGCAGGGAGAGCTCTTCACCCACGAACTGGCCGGCGAACTGCACGGTACCAGCGCCTATGCAACGTCAATGGCGTACTTCCCACCCAACGGCGGCGCGGACAGCATGCTCAGCCGCTTGCTCTATCTCGACATCAAAACGTATCTGGTCGAACTGTTGATGAAGCAGGATCAAATGAGCATGGCCGCTTCGATCGAAAGCCGCGTGCCATTTCTCGATCACAAGCTCGTCGAATTTGCGGCGCGCATTCCCGCCCGTCACAAGGTGCGTTACCTTTCCGGAAAATATCTGTTGCGCCGAGCCATGGCCGGGCGGTTGCCGGAAGAAGTATTGAATCGCACTAAAATGGGTTTCCCCACGCCGGTGAAGCCGTGGCTGCGGCATCAGCTTTTCGAGCGCATCGAGAAAGTTTTGACTGATGGGCGTCTGGAGGAACGCGGCCTGCTCAATCCCGCTTTCGTGCGCGACTTACTGGACGCGCATCGCCGCGGCCGCGCGGACGCCACGGACGCCATCTGGCGCCTGCTGAATTTCGAGTTGTGGTGCCGTGTGGCGTTCGACCGCGACGCGGCGCTCGTCCCGCCGCCGCGGCCGGAACACGCAGAAGTGCAGGTGGCGAAAAGCTCATGAAAATGCTGCTGGCATTGCCGCGGCCGCTCTTTCCCGCTGACGCCGGCGGGAAAATTCGCACGCTGAATATTTTCTCGCGGCTGGCGGATCGTGTGGAAATCCACGCCGTATCGCTGGCCGACCGCGAGCGCGACGCTGCAGCCATCGCGGAAATGCGCAAGCTTTTCCGCAGCTACACGCCGGTGTTTTGGAATGAGACGACGACGTTTTCGCCCGCTTTCTATTTTAAGTTCCTGGCCAGTCGTACGAGCCGCTTCCCGTACTTCCTGGGAAAATACCGCGTGCCGGAATTTCGCGCGGCCGTCGAGCAGATTGCCGCGCGCGAAAAATGCGACGTCGTGCTGGCGGATTTCCTGCAAACCGCGGCCGCCATCCTCAATTCGCCGTTGCGCCCGCGCGTGATTTTTCAGCACAACGTGGAGTACATCATTCGCAAGCGGCATTGGGAGCGCGAGACCAACGCGCTGCGCAAATGGCTGCTGCGCGCGGAGTGGGAGAAGGCGCGGGCCATTGAAGCCGAAGTTTGCCGCGGATTTGATTCTGTCATCACAGTTTCAGAAGAGGACCGGCGAATTATCACGGACGAATTCGGCGTGAATCATGTGGCCGATCTTCCCACTGGTGTTGATCTGGAATATTTCCGTCCGCAGCAGACGGAGCGAAAGCGCGGCAACCTGGTGTTTGTAGGCTCCATGGACTGGCATCCCAACGAGGACGGGATTTTCTGGTTTGTGCGTGAAGTGTGGCCGCGCGTGCGCCAGGCCGTACCGCATGCCAACCTGACGGTCGTGGGCAAGAACCCTTCGGCCCGGCTGAAGGCGCTTGCTGCGAGCGATGCCACCGTCGAAATTACCGGCACCGTGCCGGATGTGCGTCCGTATTTGGCGCGCGCGGAAGCGGCCATCGTTCCCCTGCACATCGGCGGCGGGACGCGCATCAAAATCTTCGAAGCCATGAGCATGGAGCGCGCGGTGCTTTCGACAACTCTGGGCGCGGAGGGCTTGCCGGTGGTTCCCGGGCGTGACATCCTGTTGGAGGACGAGCCGGAGGGATTTGCGCGAGCGGCCGCCTTTCTGCTCTGCGATGCGGGGCGCCGCGACGCATTGGCCCGCGCGGCGCACGAAAAGGTAGTGCGCGACCACAGTTGGGATACTGTGGCTGAACGGATGGAAGAAATTCTTGCGCGAGCGATTGGTACAGGCGCGGAACCCGCCTCAGCCGCCTCGGCGGCCGGCCCGGGTGGCCACGTGGCGATGTAATGGGCGCAGGGATCGAGGTCTAAGTGGGCATTACGAACACTCTCCGGAGGAACGCAAGCGCTGGCATGACGCCCGCTCTCGCCGTGCCGGCAACGCTCGACCGTTCGCAGCACCGCGGCAGGGCCGCGTTCTTCTTTTTGATGGCTTTCACCGCGCTGCTCTACGGACGTCCGGCTGATCAAATCGTGGTATTGAAGGACATCCCGATGGCGGAAGTCGTGGCGATCGCCGCGATCCTGGCCTTTGGCTTTGCTCTCCTGAAGGGTGAGGTCCCGCTCGTTTGGTTCACTGAGTTGAAGCTCATGCTGGGGTTGACGGCCTGGTTCATTCTCGGCCTTCCCTTCGCCTTTTGGCGCACGAATAGCGTGACTCAGTTGACTTCAGTCTGGCTCAAGACACTGATCATCTTTTTCCTGCTTACTCAAACCGTGCACACGCTCGAGCGCGTGAAAAAACTACTTTGGATCATCTTGACCTGCATGCTGTGGGTGAGCGTCATGACCATTCCGAGAGGTCTGAACGCCTTGCAACACGACTGGCGACTGGTCGGTGCGACGTTTGGATTCTTCGACGGGAATTATCTCGGCATTGCAGTATCCTCCACGCTTCCGTTTATGGTCGTGCTGCTACTGCGAGGCCGATCGGTGCTTAAAGCAATGATGATCCTGACCACCTTCGCTGGAATGATGTGGATGGTGGTGCTCACGGCGTCGCGCGGGGGCATGGTATGCGTGGGGATTTCGCTGGCGCTGATCTGGTTTATGATCTTGCGGCAAAGCATTAAGGCCCAATTCGTCGGAGTCGTATTGGTCATTGGGATATTGGTAGCGCTGGCGTTCGCGCCGCAGACGTTTTGGTCGCGGATCAACACGCTGTGGGAGTCGAAAATCGCGTCCAGCGATCGCCAGGCGCAGTCTGCCAGCGCTTCGGAAATGCAAAGAACCGGCTTACTGAAGCGCTCGCTGGAAGCGACGATCACGCGCCCAGTTTTCGGACTGGGCATAGGGAATTTTAGTCCGTGGAGCGGTGCAACCACCGGACTTTCCCAAGAGTGGAAGGGAACCCACAACATCTATACGCAGTTTTCTTCGGAGGCGGGTATTCCGGCGCTGGCGATGTTCCTTGGATTGCTGTTCACCGTGACGCGAAAGCTGCGGCGCATGGACAAAGAATGCCGGGGCGTGCCCGAACTTGATGAGCTCCGCCATTTCGCTCGGGCAACATTGGTGAGCCTCTATGCGTTCATGCTTGGAGGATTGTTCGCCCACCTCGGATACGATTTCTTCCTTTATTACGTATTGGGCATTGGAATAGCGCTGCAAAGTGCAATGGAGCTTGCGCGCAAGAGCATGGTGCCGGCGGGAGTTCCGAACGGCCATTCCGCGACAACTTACCGGAATGGGGTGAAGGGACGGGCTTGGTGAAGCTGGCAGCGGCAGAATGGGTTTTCTGGATAGGTCTGGGTGCCACCCTGTACACCTACGTGTTCTATCCTCTGCTGCTCTTTGTACTGGCAGCCGTTTCGCAAACTTTGCGCGATATCATCTTCCTGTTGACGCGACGAAGCCGCCGCGGCCGTGTGCATCGCGATTTCGAGCCGCGCGTAGCGCTGCTGGTTGCCGCGTATAACGAAGAAAACGTGATCGA
>DASYRO010000461.1:0-4057 GCA_036004385.1 Candidatus Acidiferrales bacterium | reverse complement strand
GAAGTGGCCACGTATCCGCTCTTCGACCATCCGCCGTACGCGCTGGCGCTGGCCGTGAAAATGGGCGAAGTGGCGGAGGCAGCCCAGCTCGACCTGCTGCACGTGCACTACGCTATTCCTCATTCGGTCAGCGCGCTGCTGGCGCGGTCCATGGCCGCAGCGCGCAATGCCAAACTGCCGTTCATCACTACACTGCATGGCACGGACATCACCCTGGTCGGCGCCGACCGCAGCTACCTGCCCATCACGCGCTTTTCCATCGAGCAGAGCGACGGCGTCACGGCAATCTCTACATACTTGAAGGAGCGCACGCAGCGCGAATTCGAAATCAAGCGGCCGATCGAAGTCATCCCCAACTTTGTGAACTGCGACGTCTATCGCCGCAACGAAATCCCCGAGCTTCGCGGCGAATGGGCGCCCGACGGCGAGGCGATTTTGATGCATCTCTCCAACTTCCGTCCCGTGAAGCGTGTGACCGACGTGGTGGAAATCTTCGCGCTGGTGCGCGAAAAAATGCCCGCCAAACTGGTGATGATCGGCGACGGCCCCGACCGCGGCGCCGCCGAATGGCTGGTGCGGCAAAAGAGACTTTCCTGCGACGTCCGCTTCCTCGGAAAACAGGACCGCGTGCACGACAAGCTCTCCCAGGCGGATTTATTCCTGCTGCCGAGTACTCTGGAATCGTTCGGGCTGGCCGCGCTGGAGGCCATGGCCTGCGAGGTGCCTGTGATTGCCTCGCGCGTCGGCGGGTTGCCGGAAGTTGTGAAGCACGGCGCAGATGGTTACCTGATTCAGCCCGGCGACGTCGCCGCCGCCGGCAAATACGCGATTGAGCTGCTCTCCCGCGCCGACCGCGGCCGCGAGATGGGCAAGAAAGCTCGCGAAGACGCGTCCTGGGAATTCTGTTCAACGAAGATCATTCCTCTGTACGAGTCCTACTACAAAAGAATGCTGGGCGGCGCAGCCGCACCCGCCTAGCCAAACGTCACGCCCGCTTCGCGTGCCGCTTGACAACGCTTCCCTGCCGAAGCACGATTCTCCCGCGCATGGAACGAATCAAAAAGCGGATGTACTTGTCGGGGATGATGATCCTGGCGGTGTGCGCGATCGGCGCCGTCGGCTTTCACCTGCTGGAAGGGTGGAGCTGGTTCGATGGCTTGTACATGACCGTGATCACCATGACCACGGTGGGCTATGGTGAAATCCATCCGCTGACCTTTCGAGGCAGAGTCTTCAACGTCTTTCTAATTATCGCGTCGGTGACGGCGGGCGCATTGCTCTTGGCCACGGCGACGCGGGCAATGCTAGAATTCGAGCTTGGCTCGTTTCTGGGAAGGCGACGCTTGGAAAAAGAGATCGAAAAACTGAAAGACCACTACATCATCTGCGGCGCGGGGCGCGTGGGCCGCACCGTCGCGCGCGAATTCCGCGAGCACAATATTCCATTCTTGATCATCGAAATTGACCCACAGCGCGCGGAATGGGCCATGAAGGAAGGCATTCCCGTACTCATCGGCAGCGGCGCGACGGAAGAGTCGTTGAAGCAGGCGCGCATCGAAGTGGCCAAGGGGCTGGTGGCCGCGGTCACCTCCGATGCCGATAACCTGTACATCGTCCTGACGGCCAGCGGCATGCGCCCGGACATGCCCATCATCGCGCGCGCCAGCGAAGAAGAAGCCATTCCCAAATTGCAGCGCGCCGGCGCCACGCAAGTCCTTTCGCCCTACCAGTTCATTGGCCACCGCATCGTACAGCTCGTCCTGCGGCCGCACGTGCTGGACTTCATTGATAGCGCCTTCGGCAGCCAGCGCATGGATATCCAGATTGAGGAAATTCTCATTCCGGATAATTCGAAGCTCGCCGGAAAAACTCTGGCAGGCGCGGAAATCCGCAAGCGCACGGGCGTGATGGTCGTTGCGCTGAAGAAAATGGACGGTACGATGACCTTCAGCCCCGCGCCCGATGAAGTCCTCTGCGCAGGAGACCATCTGATCGCCATCGGCAGCGCCGGCGACCTGCAAAAACTCGAAAGCATCGCCGGAATGTCACACCCGCTGTAGCGAGACTCCCCCGAAAGCTTCAAAGCGCTACGAGATCGGCTTTTGTTCCGTGACGTTAGCCCGCCACGCATTCGCAGGACCGCGCCGGCTGATGAAAACCGTTAAGACTATACCGACTCCAGCAAGAATCACCAGCAGGCCGCTAATCGCTTCTTGCAAGATTGCGGTGACTTGCAACAGCGCGGGCCCCGCATCCCCGCCGGGAGGTCGGAAGTCCAACGCACACCAAACTGGAACCAGCACCAGCATCACTGAAGAAAATACACGCCAGAAATTAGCGCGAACCTCCGTGCCGCAAAGGTCCAGCAGGATACCCGAAAGCGCGCGACGCAGATAAACCACCACCGTGATTGCCACTGCAAGCGTGAAACTCATTGCTGTCAAGAAGACGGTGCTCATTGACATGGACTTGCTCCTTTTCCCGTTGTCGCATTTCCAGAAACGTGTGGAGAAACTGCAAGGCAATGCCTTCGTAATGCAAGCCAGCGATAGGCCGCGCGAAAGAGGTCGCGTGGAGAAGGGATTTGCGCGAGTGCGAATATCGGCCAAGCCCACCAGATGTGCCGGGCGACGTGGATGAGCGCGTCGGCGCCGCCGAGGATTTTTCCGGCTGTCGTGCGTACGCGCAGTTCCGTCAGCAACTCTTCGCGGGAAAGACCGAGCAGAAGGCTTACCCACGGCTCTTGCAGTGCTGCGCAATGGAACCCGCGACGGAGGAGCATCGGCTCGAACCGGCGGGCCAGCGCCGTACAGAACGTGCAATCGCCGTCGTAAAAGACCCAGCCGCGGCGCGCGCCGTTATGTCGCTGAGCATCCGATAGCAGGGTTCTCATTTTCGCGCCTCAGAAGCAGGTCCCACGCTTCGCTCGGGATGACAAACACAAGCGGAATACAAACACTGAAGTTCGTGGAACCTCATGGCAGCCTCAAGCGCCCTTGAAAGAAATCAGTTTGCCCAGTTTGCCGCGCATCTTGGCCACGCCGCGCAGCGCGCCTGACGGCATGCGGCGGACTTCGTCGTAGAACGCGGCGGCTGTATCCAGAAATTCGAGCATGGCGGCGAGCCGCTCCTGCGTATGCGCGTCGGCGTGCGCACCTTTGGACGATTCGGCAACCAGGTCGCGCAGCAGCGCCAGCGTGGGGTCAATTTCGCGCCGTTTGCGCTCTTCGAGGATGATGCGGAACATCTCCCATACGTCGTGCATGGACTGGAAGTGGTCACGGCGGTCGCCCAGCGCGTGCACGACGCGCACGATGCCCCAAGCCTGCAGCTCACGCAGGCTGGTGCTGACGTTGGAGCGGGCCACGCCCAGCGTGGCGGCGATTTCCTCGGCGGGGAGCGGATCGGCGGATAGATAGAGCAGCGCGTGAATCTGCGCCACGGTGCGGTTGATGCCCCAGCGGGTGCCCATTTCGCCCCAGTGAAGGATGAATTTCTGCTGCACGGGCGAGAGACGCATCGGCGTTTCTCCTATTTCTGTCAATACAGAATATACAGACATTACAGGAGATTGTCAAGCACTTTCTTGGCGAGTGAATCCGACGAGGGGACAATGCAGAGGCGCGGAGAACGCAGAGATTCACAGCGAAATTCAGAGACGGGTAAGATGCTTTTCGAAATCTTTTACGCGCGGCGGGCGGCTTCCCCTTCCTGGCCGGATCAGCGCAAAACCTTCGGCGCGGAGCCGCCGGGCCTGCGATTGCGACCCGCCCGGAAATTTTACATTCAGGCTGCCATCGTCGCGCACCACGCGCCAATACGGCGTGACGCGGCTCTTGCCGGCGCGGCGGTCTTCTTCCGCGGCCTCGGCGGCGATGCGCACGAAAATGCCGGTCGTCAGCGGGCAAGTGTGATCGACATGATACTTGCGCGCGAGCCGCTCACGAATCTGTGTCTGCGTCATCTATTTCCCCTTCGGCACGGTACGGATGAGCGCGTCCACGTGAAGCGGGTGAGCAATCGCCATATTCCCCGTGCCGAAACGCTTTTGCCACAT
>DASYRO010000460.1:0-3554 GCA_036004385.1 Candidatus Acidiferrales bacterium | reverse complement strand
TCGTGCGCGGCGTTGGTGGCTTCGTCGTGAAAGCGCAGGCCGGTGACGCGCCCCGCGTCCAGCAGCAACTCCGTGGTGAACGCGTGCGCGCGAAACGTGATGCCTGCCAGCGAGTTCGCACGAGCCATCAGCGCACGGCTGATTTCGCGGCCGGTCGAATCGCCGTGCGCGTGCAGCACACGCGAACGACTGTGCGCGCCTTCGCGAGTGAAGGCCAGCTTGGTTCCGGCGCGGTCAAACTGCGTACCCCATTCGATGAGCTGCTGGATGTAGCGCGGGCCCTCTTCCACGAGTACCTTGACGGCTTCCGCGTCACAGAGGCCGTCGCCGGCGGCCAGAGTATCCTGTTCGTGCAGGCTGATTTCATCCTCGTCGGAGAGCGCCGCGGCGATACCGCCTTGCGCCCACTCCGTGGCCGTTTCGGTTAATTCGGATTTCGCGAGGACGAGCACGGAACCATGCTGTGCTGCTTCGACAGCCGCGCGAAGTCCAGCAATCCCGCAGCCAACGATGGCGAAGTCGACACGAATGGAGTCCCCGGGTTTCATGGCCGTTCAAGAGTGATTGCATCATGTTAGCACGAACCGGGAAGCGCAGCGTCGGCGCAAGTTGGCGAGGGCTGTGGCGCACGGGCCGGGCGCGCAAGTCGGAAGCCGCGAGGATTTGTGCTAGAGTTTCGAATTCGCGCGATGAAACATTTCACGGTGAATACGCCTTCAGGACCCTACGCGGTGATTTGTGGCCGCGGCGTAGCGGCATCCGCCGCAGGCGGATTGCTGGAGTCGCTGGCTCCGCTCAGCAGCGTTTTTCTACTAACGTCGCCGGTGGTCTGGCGGCGCTGGGGCCGTGTGGTAGAAAAAAACCTGCAACGCGCCCATTCCGCAAAACCAATTTTCTTTGACGACCGAGAAAGCGCGAAGACGCTGCGCACGGTGGAGCGGTTATGCCGGCAACTGGCGCAGGCCAGAGCGGACCGCGAGTCGGTGATCGTGGCGCTGGGCGGCGGCGTGGTGGGCGACGTGGCGGGCTTTGTGGCCGCATCGTACATGCGCGGCATCCGCTTCGTGCAGGTGCCGACCACGCTGCTGGCGCAGATTGACAGCTCCATCGGCGGCAAGACCGGTGTGAATCTGCCGGAGGGTAAAAACCTCGTCGGCGCGTTTCATCAGCCCGGGCTGGTGATTACGGATCCGCTCGTGTTACGCACTCTGCCGGCGCGGCAATATCGCGCCGGACTCTACGAGGCCATCAAGTACGGCGTCATCGGCGATGAAATGTTGTTTCGCTCACTGGAACGGCAATTGCCCGACGTGTTGCGCCAGCGGCCCGCGGCGCTGGAGTGGATGCTGGAGCGCTGCATTCGCGCCAAGGCGGAAGTGGTCAGCGCAGACGAGCGCGAAAGTGGCCGGCGTGAAATTCTCAATTTTGGTCACACCTTCGGGCACGCACTGGAAGCGGCTACGCGTTATCGAAGACTGCTGCACGGCGAAGCCGTCGGCTGGGGGATGATCGCCTCGGCGCGGCTTTCCGTGCAGATGAACATGCTGGCGGAATCGGACGCCGAGCGCATCGAGCAGCTCGTGCGCCGCGTGGGATTGCCCAGGTTGCCCGCAGTACGAACCGAGCGCCTCATGGAATTGATGCGCACGGACAAAAAGGCGCGCGGCGGCAAACTGCGCCTGGTGCTGGCGCGGCGCATCGGCGCAGTGGAAAGTATGGACGATGTGCCCGAAAATATGGTGAGCAGCACATGGCAAAGGCTCGGGAAGTGAAGGACACTGGAATCATGCACGGCCGGATGATGGCACATCCGCTTACACTCACTACGCTCCTGGAGCGCGCGCGGCAGATCTATGCGCGCACGGAGATTGTTTCGCGGCGTCCGGACGGCGAGATTGTGCGCTCGAGCTATGGCGAACTCCACCGGCGCGCGCGCGCGCTGGCTGAGGGTTTGCAGCGCGCGGGGCTTCGTCGCGGCGATCGCGTGGCCACGCTGATGTGGAATCACGCAGTTCATCTGACGGCGTATTTCGGAATTCCCGTCGCCGGAGGCGTGCTGCACACACTGAATCTGCGGCTGCATCCGGATGAGCTGGCCTACATCATCAATCACGCGGGAGATAGATTTCTGATTGTGGACGACGTTCTGCTGCCCACGCTGGAGAGAATCCGGGACCAAGTAAAACTTGAACGCGTCTGGGTGAAATCGTTCTCCGGCCAGCCGCTGCCGCCGGGTGTGGAAGGTTTCGACGCGCTGCTGGCCAGTTCAACAGGCGAGTTCGTCTATCCGTCGTTGGATGAAAATGAAGCGGCGGCGATGTGCTACACGTCGGGCACGACCGGTAAACCCAAGGGCGTGTTGTACTCGCACCGCGCAATGGTGCTGCACTCGTTCGCCATGGCGCTGCCGGATGCCTGCGCCATGAGCTACAACGATTGCGTGCTGCAAGTTTCGTCCATGTTCCACGCCAACGGCTGGGGATTTCCGTATACGGCGACGATGGTCGGCGCAAAGCTGGTCTTCCCGGGCCCCAAGGTGGATGGCGAAAGCCTGCTCGATCTGATTTGCGCGGAAGGCGTGACGCTGGCCAACGGCGTGCCCACGGTGTGGATTGGCGTCCACGAAGCGCTGGAAAAAAATCCCGGCCGATGGAAATTGCGCGCGCCCTTGCGCGTGCTTTCGGCGGGCTCGGCGGTGCCCGAATCGCTGATGCGCAATCTGGACCCGCACGGCATCCGCATTTTTCAGGGATGGGGTATGACGGAGACCACGCCGCTGGCCACGATGAGCCATCTGGACCCCACCGAGCGCACAGAGCCTGCCGATGCACAATACGCAGTCCGCGCGCGCCAGGGACGTCCCATGCCCTTCGTCGAGCTGCGCGTAATGTCGCAGGAGCGCGAGGTCCCATGGGACGGACACTCGCTCGGCGAGTTGCACATCCGCGGGCCATGGGTTGCCGCCAGCTACTACAATATGCCCGAGGCGCAGGACCGTTGGACGGAAGACGGATGGTTTCGCACCGGCGACGTCGTCAGCATTTATCCGAATGGATGCATCCGCATCGCCGACCGTGCCAAGGACTTGATCAAGTCCGGTGGAGAGTGGATCAGCTCGGTGGATCTGGAAAACGCGCTGATGAATCATCCGGCGGTGCAGGAAGCTGCGGTGGTGGGCGTGCCGCATCCCAAGTGGCAGGAGCGCCCGCTGGCCGTTGTCGTATGCCGGGATGGCGCCAAGGCTAGCCCGGACGAACTGCGCGAATTTTTGGCTGCGAAATTCGCCAAATGGCAATTGCCGGAGGCGTTCGTATTTGCGACCACTATTCCGCGGACGTCTGTGGGAAAATTTCTGAAGTCGCGCCTGCGCGAGCAGTATGCTGATTGGAAGTGGGAGTCATAAGGGGAGCGATGGAGCCGTCCACGACAAACCGGTCGTCGAATCCGGGAACGCGCCCTGAGGGCGCTCACGATGAGCAGGCCGCGCGGCGGTTTGTTCGCGACACGTTTTCGTTTATCGCGCCGAAGTACGACCTGCTGAACCACACGCTCTC
>DASYRO010000459.1:0-2721 GCA_036004385.1 Candidatus Acidiferrales bacterium | reverse complement strand
CCTCTTCTTCGCCGTGACCTCGGCGATTCCTGCTTATACTGAAGGTATGAAGGCGCTCAGCGAATATCGCCGCAAGCGGCGTTTCCAGCGCACGCCGGAGCCCGCGGGCAAAGTCCAGCGCAAAGCCGGGCACGAGTTTGTCGTGCAGAAGCACGACGCGCGACGCCTGCACTATGACTTCCGCCTGGAAATGGACGGCGTGCTGAAATCCTGGGCCGTGCCCAAAGGCCCTTCGCTCAATCCCGCGGATAAACGGCTGGCGATTCAGGTGGAAGATCACCCCTTCGAATATGGAAAATTCGAAGGCACGATTCCCGAAGGCGAATACGGCGCCGGCGAAGTGATTGTCTGGGACCGCGGCACGTATGAAGTGACCGGCGACGCTCCCGCCAGCGAACAGCTGGCCCGCGGAGAATTGAAATTCGTGCTGCACGGAGAAAAACTGCGCGGCGGTTTCGTGCTCGTCCGCATGAAGCGCGACCCCGAAAAAAACGAATGGCTGCTCATCAAGCATCGCGACGCGAATGCTGACGCGGGCTGGTCCATCGAAAAGCATCCCGAATCCGTAGACAGCGGACGCCGCCTCAGCCGCGACGGCGGCCGCCCTGCGCGAAAATCTGCCGCGCAGGTTGTAGCGCATGTAGCGCCGGGACGAAGTCCCGGCATCTCTCGCGGCGCCGCGCCGAAAACTCGCGCCCCCGCACAGCCCCGGGCTGCGCGCACGGCAAAAAGCGCCGCGCTGGACAAAATTCCCGGCGCGCATCGCGCCCCCATGCCTGGAAAAATTGCGGTCACGCTGGCGCACATTGCGGAGAAACCCTTCTCCCGTCCGGACTGGCTCTTCGAAATCAAATGGGACGGCGTGCGCACCATCGCCAAAATTCAGAACGGGGAGACCACGTTGTTTTCGCGCTCCGGCCGCGACATCACCCCGGAATTTCCCGAGCTGAAAAATCTCGCCGCGGACGTGCACGCGGACACCGCCATCCTCGACGGCGAAATCGTGGTGCTCGACGATGCCGGCCGCACCGTCTTCCAGCGCGTGCAGTACCGGCTTGGCGTCACCAAGCCCTCCGCGAAACTCATGGAGTCTTCGCCGATTCACTACTTCGTGTTCGACCTGCTCTATCTGAATGGCTACGACTTGCGCAAATCGCCGCTGCTGCAGCGCAAAGAGCTGCTGCGCAAAATTCTGCGCACAGACGAGCGCGTGCGCTATTCGGAACACGAAATCGAAAAGGGCAAGGAACTCTACGCCGCGGCGCAGGAAAAACATCTCGAAGGCATCATCGGCAAGCAGGTGGACAGCACCTATTCCGGCGGGCGCACGTATTCCTGGCTGAAATTCAAAATCGTCAAGGAACTGGACGCGGTGATCGGCGGCTGGACCGCGCCGCGCGGCACGCGCGCGCATTTCGGAGCGCTGCTGCTGGGTCTCTACGACGGGAACGAACTGGTGTACATCGGCAGCGTGGGTACGGGATTCAACCAGTCCAACCTCAAAAACCTCTTCGAGAAATTAAACGCCATCCGCGCGGACAATTCGCCCTTCCGCTCACCGCCGCGCCTGCGCGAAAAAATCGAATGGGTGCGCCCGCAGCTCGTGGCTCGCGTGAAGTACGGCAATTGGACGGATGACAAACGCCTGCGCGTGCCCGTCTTTTTATCGCTGCGCCTGGACGGCGACCCGCGCCTGTGCACCTTCGAAGGCGAAGGCCTTTCCGCTCCCGACGTCGGCAAAAAACACATTCGTAGCGCGGCGTTGACCCCCGCGCCAGTCGAAGAACCAAAGACGCGCGGCCGTTCGCGTGCGCAGCCCCGGCGCGTGGCCGCCGCGCCAGCCAATCGCGCCGCTGACGACATTGAAAAAGAAATCCGTCAGGGAAAATCAGAGTCGCTGAGCATCACGCTGGACGGAAAGACGGTCCAGCTCACGCACCTGGACAAAATTTATTTTCCCAAGCCCGGCCTGCGCAAGCGCGATCTGCTCGCTTACTACTACCGCATCGCGCCGCTCATTCTGCCGTTCCTGGAAAATCGTCCGCTGGTGCTGCGCCGCTATCCCAACGGGCTGCGTGCAAGCCGTTTTTCCAGAAGGAAGCGCCGGAAAAGCATCCCGAATGGATGACCACGGCCACGGTTTTTTCCGATGAGCGCGGCGCGAACATGCGCTACTTCGTGGCCAATGACGTTGCGGCGCTGCTCTACCTGACTAACCTCGGCTGCATTGACCACAATCCGTGGTCCAGCGACGCGGATCATCAGGACCAGCCGGATTTTGTTTTCTTCGATCTCGACCCGACACCGCGCACGCCGTTTTCCGCCGTGCTAGAGGTGGCGGGCAAAATTTATGCCGTGCTGGACTCCATCGGCTTGCGGGCATTTTTGAAAACGTCCGGCGCGACCGGATTCCACATCTACGTGCCGCTCGAGCGCCGTTACACCTACGCGCAGGCGGCACAGTTCGCTGGCGTGATCGCGCGCGTCGTCGCCGCCGAGTTGCCGCGCCTGACGACGCTGGAGCGCTCCATCAGCAAGCGCCCGCCGGGCCGCGTGCTGATTGACGTGCACCAGAACGCTCGCGGCAAGCCGCTCGCCGCGGTGTATTCCGTGCGCGCCACGCCGGAAGCCTCCGTCTCCGCCCCGGTGACACCGGCGGAACTGGCCCGAGGCTTCGGGAAGCCGCGCGAATTCACCATGGAAAATATCGAGGAGCGCATC
>DASYRO010000458.1:0-6186 GCA_036004385.1 Candidatus Acidiferrales bacterium | reverse complement strand
ATCTTCGCTTTTTGTGCCGGTGATGGTCGGGTTCCAGGCGAACGCTTCATTGACGTGCACTTTTTCCGCGAGCCCCGGGAACGTTACCCAGTCGCGTTCCATGTAGCCGATCGCGCCGCCCTGATGATGTTTTTCCCACTCGCCGGCGTAACCTTCTTTTTCATAGGCACGCGCAGCCGCTTGCAAAATTTCATCCGCCGTCGCGCCGGGAACGGTGTGCGCCAGATACGTCGCGTCCACGCGCGCAACCGCGGCGGCGCGCTCGGCGAGTTCTTTCGGCAGCGGACCGAAATGCACGAAGCGCGTAACGGCGATGGTCAGACCCCAGCGTTCGGCGCAGACGTTGATCATCGCGTAGCGCTGGAGGCGCGCGTCGTTCGGCGTCGCGTGACGATATTGCCGGATGCGCTCGTCCGAGCCCATCAACAGCACCGTGGGACGCAGCCCGCGACGCAGCAGCGCGTCCGCGGTCATTGCTTCCATTTCGCGCTCGCTCATGCCCGGCGAAATTCTGCGAGCGACCTCGGCGACGGCCTCCGTCGTCTCCCGGCCCAGCCAGCGCAGCCGGCGGATTTCGCTTTCCATCAGCGGCACGCGCAGCGCGGCAATCTCTTTTTCCACGACGCGCAGGTTCCCGTAGGGCAAGTCACTGGCCACCGCTCCCCGGGCCAGTTCGCGCACGAGTTGCATCTTACGATCCGTCGCGAGCTTGTCTTCGTACCATTTGTATTCGCGCAGCTCGAAGCCCAGCCCGGCGACTTCTTCGTTCATCAAGCGCAGCGATTCATTGTTTGGCGAAATCAGAAATTTCCGCCCGTCGGCGAGCACCAGCAGCGACGCCGCGCCCGAGGGACTCCCCAGCACGATGTGGCTATCGCCGCCGCCTGTGAGCCACGCAAAGTTGCGCACGTGCCCCAGCAGCACGCCGCCAAGTTTTTCCCGTTCAAGGAATACGCGCAGGCGGCGGACTTTTTCCGCGACTTCCGCTTTTCGTTCCGCGAGCGTGGGCGCAGACGCGACTGGCTTTTGCGCGCGCACACGTGCCGCACAGAGAGAGAAGATCAGCAAGAATGAAACCGTGGAGAGAATGGAAAAATGCTCGGTCATTTTGTTTTCCTTCATCACCGCCTCGTCAACAAGCGTTGTCATTTCGAGGAGGCCTTGCCGTCCGAGGACGGAAAGGCCGACGAGGAATCTGCTTTGCATTCGCAATCCTCACAAGCAGATCCCTCATCCCGATAACAAGCATCGGGACTCGGGATGACAAACAAAAAGTGCCCGCCGCTACGTGGCGCGTTTCGGCCCGTAGAGGTCCATCATCATCCGCGCGATGATGCAGTCCCACAAATAATTTTTCGGCGAGGCAAGTTGCGTGTTGTCTGGGCTGAACGATTCCCAGAAGCGGTGGTTGTCCTTGAGCTGAATAATCACGCCGTCCATGACGCGCCGCACGAGTTCTTCGGCTTCCTTGTGATAGCCGTAATTCAGCAGCCCGCGAAAGACCATGTAATCCCACAGCAGCCACACCGCGCCATTCCACTGGCAGCATTTGGTGACGTTGCCGTTGTAGTAGGGATCGTCCGCGGCGAGCGTGGGCACGCCGTAGCGCCGCCAGAAACTTTTCGGATCCGTTAGATGTTTGACGAGCCGCGCGGCCTGCTCCTTCGTGGCGATGCCCGCCCACATGGGCAGAAAGCCGATAATTTCTTTCCGCTTCAAGCTGACGCCGTCGCGTGTGGCGAACGTCCCAGTATCGCGCGCCAGATTGTAGAAGAAGCCGTCCTGGGGATCCCACATGCGCGTGCGGATGAGGTTCGCCAATTTGTCGGCGCGCTCTGTCCACTTGCGCGCGTCGCTGGTTTTCCCCAGCGCCGCGGCCATTTTCGCCAGCGAGCGCATTTCCATCACCATCATCGTGGAGAGATCCAGCGACTTCACTTTTTTGGGCGACTCCGGCGTGTGCCCGAAAAGCTGCCAGATGACGCCGAACTCGTCGCGCACGCATTCCAGCACCGCGTTGCCGCCCCACACGAGAAAGCCGTCGCCGTCCTTATCGCGCGTGCGCAGCATGTAGTCAGCGTACGCGGCGCTAGAACGGTAGGCCTCCGCGAGAAATTTACGGTCATGCGAGATTTGGAAAATCTCCCAGTTGGTCCAGGCGAAGAACGGCGCGGAGCTGGTTTCTTCGCCTCCTTCGGGAAACGTTTTCGTCACGTACGGCCCGACACGGTAGGCGATGTAGCCGGAGGGCGACTGCCGCTCGATGAAAATGCGCTGCGAATTCTGGGCGCTGGCTGCGTCCATGAACGCGTAGGCCAGCATGGAAAGGCTTTCGTGGAACACCTGCCCCTCGTGGCCCCAGCTCCACGTCGGCTCGCGAGAGAAAACGTAGTAGTTATGTTTCGCGTCTCCTTCCGGCGGCAGCATCTGCTGACGGACCAGATTGAACGCGCTCCAGTAGGCGAGTTCCCAATCTTTGTTGGGGAGCTTGAGCCGCGGAATATTTTTGTACTTCGCTTCGCTCGCGGCGAGCAGCGGCGCCAGCGGCAACGTCAAGAGCTTCCGCGCTTGGTCAGCGAAGACCCGCGCGTCCTCCGAAAAAGGCTGCACGCCGCGGATAACGCGCAGATGGCGTTTGCTATTCGGAGCAAGTATGAACTGTTTCCCAAAAGCGAATCCACGAATTGGGCCTTCGCGCCCGCCGTATGCCTGGCCACCTGGAAGGGGTACCATAGCGGGGCGCTCAGACAAGTTTCGATATGAGTTCGCGGGAGCGCTGAGGAGAAAAAGATCCAAGAACTTCGGCTCGTACTTTGCCTGCGGTGTTTCCATCACTTTGCTGGCAAGCTGCACGTGGCTGAAGGTGACCAGTCGATTCTCTCGGATCTTGGCGTTGCTCACCGGCTCGGAGTTGTAATAGTAAGCAAACGCCCAAACTTCTTGCTCCATGCTGCTGTGGCTGATGATTGCGACGTCCAGCAGGGCCAGGCGCGAGCTATATACGACAAACGTCTCGCGCACTTCGACAGTAGCAAACGGCCAGTATTCAACTTCGACGATGTCGGTGTAAGAGCGATGGATCACCGGTGGCTTGTAAAAATCCTTGGTGGCGATTGCCGAGGCTTTTCCCATCCGCCAGACCATGGAGATTTCTCCGGCGGTGTCCGTCTCGTAAGTCACGCCTTTGGTGGGCGTGTAGTAGTTCAGGTGATAGGCCTCGTCCACGAAATATTCGGAGCGGGCCAGTGGCGCGGCGTAGGTGGTGTAGAGGGGATCGTGCGTGGACGCGTTCAGTTTGCTCAGCGGCGTTTGCGCAGACGCGCAACCTGCCAGCGCGCAGAGAACAAAACACATCCGCGCGATGGATATCGAGCCGCCGCGAATTTGCTGAAAGGGCATGACCGTTCGTCCGCGGCCCTCATCCTATAACGATCCTCGGGTCGAATCGAGGCTGCCGGCCACAAGCACGTGTGGTCGGTCGTTTTGCGACGTCAGGGCACGCCTTCAGTGTAGGGTGCCCTGACGCCCTCCAGCTTGAGGTCACAAAGGCAATTCGCGACACAGAGTGCCGGTACTCCTGTACTATCGCCGGGCAACCGGAATTGTGTTAGCCTCATAATTCACGATAGAAAGTACAAGGGCAGTTTGGAGGGCAACGATGCGCATTCGAAATGCCTTCTGTCTTCTCCTGATGCTGGCGATGCCGGCGCTAGTGCTGGCGCAGCAGACGCAGCAGAGCCAGACCCCGGCGAAGGCTCCCGCGAAGCCCGCGGAGGAGGCGCAGAAAGCGCCTGAGCAGCCCGCGCCCGCGCCGACGTTCAGTTCGGTTGCGCCGAAGAAACCAGTTTCGCTGTATCCACCCGCGCCCAAGCCGGGACATCCGCTCGATCCCGCGGACGTGGACGTGCTCACGGGCAAAAGCAAGGCCGCGGCTCCTTACGGCCCGTACGGCTACCGCCTCATGGTGGATCCGTACTCCGGGTTCGGTTATCCCTCGACGAGCACCGGTCTCAACGATTCCGTTTTCTCGACCCCGGGCGCCTCGACATTCTCCGGCATTCCGCCGTTTGCGGTCGGCCAGTTTGGCGGGCGCAGATTCGTGTTTGTGAACGGCGCGCCGGCGGGCCTGCCGATTCTGTTTTTCAACCGCGGCTCGGACCGCGCGTTCGTGTTTCTCGGCCGCGGATTGTCGTTCTTCTAGGTCTTGTGGTACCGCCGGAATCCTGCCGGCGAACTCGGTTTGTAGGGGCGGGCCAATGTGCCCGCCCTTTATTTTTACGCGAGAGATCGAACTCTAACGGGCGCAGCATGCTGAGCTCCTACCTGCGATAAGAAGGTTTTGAAACAAGAAAAAGGGCGATCCCTTGCGGGACCGCCCATTTTTTTTGCGAGCCTGCCTGCCGTGCCGCTCTGATCAGATCCGCTGCACAGGCTGCAAGCTTGTGCTACTCACTGGGTCACAGTTTTGGCCATGTCGCCGACCTTGAAGGCTGCGCCGGAGACCACTTTGCAAACTGAGGAGACGTCATCCACTTCCGTCACTTGTACGACGCCCAGCTTGTTGGTCATGCGACGAATCACTTGGCCCGTGGCGGGGTCCTTGATTTCCCGGGTCACGCGCTCCACGGAGAGCTGGTCGCCCACTTTGATGCCGGTCTTTACACCGACGTTGAGTACGATGGTGTCGCCTTCGACCGCGGCCACCAGGCCCTCGACGATGACCGTGCGGACTTGCAGCTTGCCGTTGCCCGCGATGAGCCCCTGGCTCAACTGATCCACGGCGCCCTTCACCGCTTCACCGATGATGGTGGACTCGAAGCCCGACGTGGACATATCCACTCCGCCCGCGCCCCAGCCGCTCCAGCCTCCACCGCCGCCCAGCAGCGACGTGCTTTCGCGCTTGGATTCGCCCTTGCCGTCGGCTACGGCGAGGATTTCCGCAGTGTCAATATCCACGATGCGCGCGTCCACCGTAACGATGGCCTTGGAGCTTTTCTTGCTGAAGCCGCCAATGCCGAAGCGCCCGAATCCGCCGCCCGCTCCGCCGACGCTGGTGTTTTTATTCTCGCCGCCGAACTGCGTGATGCTGCCGATGATGATGGCGTCGAGGCCGAGAATTTTTCCGATTTTCGCGGCGCTCGCCGGATTGGCGCGGTCGCTGGTCGAAAAATTCTGCTCGGCGAGGATTTTGTCCATCGCCTTGCGCTCGATCACCGAATAAGTGCCGTCCTGCACCAGCCGCTTCACAATCAGGTCGCCGATGCCCTTGCCGACGTCCACGTCGGTTCCAAACAGCGCGGCCACTCCGCTGCGCACTGTGCCGTACTCAAAATCAAATACCGCCACACGCTTTTTCCTCGCCGGCTTGGCCGCAGTTTCCTGCGCCCATGCGGTATCTGCCAGCGCCACCGAAAACGCCAACAACAGCATACTCATACCCAGAATGATTCTCTTCGTTCGAGTCATCGTCTTTCTCCTTCGGGCCGCCCCACGCATTCGACTTAGGTTTTCCGCCGAGTGCACCACAGGGTTTTGCACTGCAAGGTGATTTTCCCGGCCTGAATTCTAGGCATCTCCTTCGTCTGTGTCCACAAAAAAGTAGCCCGGCCGGGCCCGCCCATAGCAGCCAGAAGATGTACAAGCCTGCTTCTTACCGGCGGGCTTAATTTTTGGTGAGTGGTGGTATGATTCCGCCACGCCGCAAGGAGTATGGCCCATGAAACGCTCCCTTCTGGTTGTCACCGGCTGCCTGGCAGGAGCCTTGCTCTTCCTGCTGGTGATGCCTTCACCGCCCGCCCAGGCCGCGGCCCGCGCCACGTCCGCCGCGGCGCCGCAGGAAGAAGACTTCGACGACGTGATGGACAAAGCGCGGCTCAATTTCAATCGCCGCAATTATGAAGACGCGCTCAAGTTCTACAAGCGCGCCAACAAGATGAAGGGCGAAAACTGCGCGGAATGCCTGTGGGGCATGGCCCAGACGTATAGCAAGCTCGGCGCGGACAAGAACGTCGTCGAAACCTGCGATCGCCTGGTGCCCGCCGCGGCGGACGACAAAGCGCTGGCCTCCAAGGCGCACAACTTGAAAGGCATCACACTGGCCGCCATGGCCATGGAGAAAATCGAAAAGCCGGACCTGAAAAAGCTCGCCGACGCGGAATCCGAATTCCGGCTCGCGCTGGCCACCGG
>DASYRO010000457.1:0-4008 GCA_036004385.1 Candidatus Acidiferrales bacterium | reverse complement strand
GCGATTTCATTGCGCAAGCGCACGTTGGCGAACGTCCCGCGCACCATCACCTCGTGGTTGCCGCGCCGCGAACCGTAGGAGTTGAAGTCGGCGGGCTTCACACCCAACCCGATCAGATATTTCCCCGCGGGACTATCCGGCTTGATGGAGCCCGCCGGAGAAATATGGTCCGTGGTGATGCTGTCGCCGAGCATGGCCAGCACGCGCGCGCCGCGGATTTCCGCCACCGCCGCTGGTTCCGCGGGCATGTCCACGAAGTACGGCGGATGCTGGATGTACGTGGACTTCTCGTCCCACTTGAAGAGATCTCCTTCGGGCACTTCGAGTCCCTTCCATCGCTCGTCGCCCTCGAAGACGTCGCCATACTGCTTGCGAAAACTTTCTGTGGTCACCGCCTTGCGCATCGTCTCTTCGACTTCTTTCGGCGTCGGCCAGATATCGCGCAGGAAAACTTTCTTGCCCACCGGATCCGTTCCCAGCGGCTCGTTGACCAGGTCCACGTCCATGCGTCCGGCGAGCGCGTAAGCAACGACGAGCGGCGGCGACGCCAGATAGTTCGCGCGCACCAGCGGATGAATGCGCCCTTCGAAATTGCGGTTGCCGCTCAGCACGGAGACGGCCACCAGCCCGTTCTGCTCGATGGCTTCACCGATGGCCTTGGGTAGCGGGCCACTGTTGCCGATGCACGTCGTACAGCCGTAGCCCACCAGATGAAAGCGCTGCGCTTCCAGAGCCTCCGTCAGCCCGCTGGCGTTCAAATAATCGCTCACAACTTTCGAGCCGGGCGCGAGGCTCGTCTTCACCCACGGCTTGGTGCGCAAGCCATGCTCCAGCGCTTTTTTCGCCAGCAATCCCGCGCCGATCATCAGCGAAGGATTCGACGTGTTGGTGCAACTGGTAATCGCGGCGATCACCACCGCGCCGTGACGCAGCTCGAATTCATCGCCGTTGTTGCGCGCGGTGACAGCCTTCACCGGCAGGCTTTCAACTGCCTTGGCGAAAACTGCTTTCGCATTTTTCAGCAGCACGCGGTCCTGTGGTCGCTTGGGCCCCGCGACCGTGGGCTCAACGGTGGCGAGATCCAGTTCCAGCTTGTCCGTAAAAACGGGATCGGGCGTACTGTCCGTGCGGAAAATTCCCTGCTCTTTCGCGTATTTTTCGACGAGCTTGACCAGCGCTTCGTCACGCCCGGTGAATTTCAGGTACGCCAGCGTCTCCGCGTCAATGGGGAAAAATCCGATGGTGGCGCCGTATTCGGGAGACATGTTGCCGATGGTCGCGCGGTCCGGCAGGCTGAGGCTGGAAAGCCCGGCGCCGTAAAACTCAACGAATTTTCCGACTACGCCCTTCGTGCGCAGCATTTCCGTGACCGTCAGCACGAGGTCCGTCGCCGTCGAGCCTTCCGGCAATTTCCCGGAGAGCTTGAAGCCGACCACGTCGGGAATCAGCATGGAAAGCGGCAGGCCGAGCATGGCTGCTTCCGCTTCGATTCCGCCCACGCCCCAGCCGACCACGCCGAGGCCGTTAATCATCGTAGTGTGCGAGTCCGTGCCCACGAGCGTATCGGGATACGCGAACCACGCGCCGTCGTGCTCCGCGGTGAACACCACGCGCGCGAGATATTCCAAATTCACCTGGTGCACGATGCCGGTATCCGGCGGCACCACTTTGAAGTCCTGAAACGCCTTCTGCCCCCAGCGGAGAAATTGATAGCGCTCGACGTTGCGCTGAAATTCCAGCTCCGCATTGAACGCGAAAGAATCCGCCGTGCCGAATTTGTCCACCTGCACGGAGTGGTCAATCACCAGCTCGGCGGGCAGCAGCGGATTGATTTTCTTCGGGTCGCCGCCCATCTTGCGCATGGCCTCGCGCATCGCCGCCAGGTCCACCACCGAGGGCACGCCGGTGAAGTCCTGCAGCAGCACGCGCGCGGGCATGAAAGAAATTTCGCGGGAGCGCGCCGAGCCGTCGTGCTCGTACGGCACGGGAGAATTGTCCTCCGCTGCTTCAAAATGCCGCGCCGCGTCCGCATTGAATTGCTTGTTGAGCTCGGGCCTCTGCTCCTTCGCAGAGTCCGGCGCGGCGGCAGGATTCCATTGCGCCAGCGTCTCAATGTGATTTTTGGAGACGCTCTGGCCGTCCTCGTGTCGCAGGAGATTTTCAAGCATCACCTTGAGCGAAAATGGCAGCTTGGCAATATTTTTGTAGCCAGCCTTTTCCAGTACGGCCAACGAAAAAATCTGATATTCCTTGCCCTCAACTTTGAGCGATGTGCGGGTGGAAAAACTATTTTTGGAAGTAGCCATAGGACTCTGCGTCCTTTCCGCGGCGAGCGATAACTTCTCATTCTAGCCCATTCTCGGGGTCGCGTGTTGCTTCCTCGCAGCGACTCACGCTAAGTCGGCGGATCGCGTTCGCTTTGTACGGAGTGCGGCGCCTTCATGCCGCTTTCATTTTGTAGGGTTTAGAAGGTCGCAAGCAACATTGTCCGTCAGAAATGGCCATCGGCTTTGAGGTTTTGCTTCCCTCCCCTGCTTTGGCCCATAATGAAAATTCATTTTGCGGCAGATGAACATCCTCCTCATCTCCACTTACGAGCTCGGCCGCCAGCCGTTCGGACTGGCGTCGCCGGCGGCGTGGTTGCGCGAAGCCGGCGCAGAGGTGCATTGTCTCGACCTTTCGCGCGAATCCTTCAACGAAGACTTAGTTCGCGCCGCCGATGTGATCGCGTTCTACGTGCCCATGCACACGGCGACGCGGCTGGCCGTGCAGCTCATCGAGCCCGTCCGCAAACTGAATCCGCGCGCGCACATTTGTTTTTACGGTCTCTATGCGCCGATGAACGAAGCCTATCTGCGCGGGCTCGGCGCGCAAACCATTCTCGGCGGCGAGTTCGAAGAAGGATTGGCCGGTCTCGTTCAACGGTTGCAAAACGGAGAAGCTGACGGGTCCCGCAACCCAGAGCCACAGGCTGGAAGCCTGTGCTACCGAAGCGAACCGACAATTTCTCTGGCGCGGCAAAATTTCCGCGTGCCAGACCGCCGCGGACTTCCGCCCATCGAGCAGTACGCGCATCTCGTCGTGCCCGGTGGCGCGCATCGCGTGGTGGGCTACACGGAAGCTTCGCGTGGGTGCAAGCATCTCTGCCGGCACTGCCCAATCGTGCCGGTGTACAACGGCGCGTTTCGCGTGGTGCAGCGCGAAGTCGTGCTCGCGGACATTCGCTGGCAGGTCGGCGCCGGCGCGCAGCACATCACCTTCGGCGACCCGGATTTCTTCAACGGTCCCGCGCATGCTCTCGCCATCGTCGAAGCGCTGCACCGCGAATTCCCGCAGCTCACCTACGACGCCACCATCAAAATCGAGCACCTACTGCAACACGCCGCCCACTTGCGCACGCTGCGCGATACTGGCTGCCTTTTTGTCACCAGCGCAGTAGAATCCGTGGACAACGCAGTCCTCGCCAAGCTCGATAAAGGCCACACACGCGCGGATTTTCTTGCCGTCGCGGGTCTTTGCCGCGAAGCCGGCCTTGCGTTGCAGCCTACATTCGTTCCCTTCACGCCGTGGACCACGCTGGAGGGTTACGCGGAACTTCTTCGCGTGCTCGCGGAAAATAATTTGGTTGAAAACGTTGCGCCCATCCAGCTCGCCATTCGCTTGCTGATTCCCGCGGGTTCGCGCTTGCTCGAATTGGACGATGTGCGGCAAATTATCGCGCCGTTCGACGAAGCCGCGCTCGCCTATCCGTGGCGCCATGCCGATCCGCGCATGGACGCGCTTTGCGCAGAAGTCGAAGAAATCGTGCGCAGCAGCGAAAAGCTCAAGCGCTCGCGCGAGAAAACCTTCGCGCGCATCTGGGACGCAGCGCAGCGAGCAGGCGATGTAAACGAAGCTGCACAGCGTCGGAAACACTCGCTGGCTCGAAAGCCTGCGCCACGTCTGCCGGCTCTCGTATCCCGGGCGGCCATCCCGTATCTCAACGAGCCCTGGTACTGTTGAGCCGAA
>DASYRO010000456.1:0-1537 GCA_036004385.1 Candidatus Acidiferrales bacterium | reverse complement strand
CACCTATGGAATTGGTGCCGCTTTCTCCACGCTGGGATTGGCAGCGCCAAAATCGCCGGCGTTCACCACCACGAGTTTTTTCGAGTCCACATGCCGTTTCAACGCAGCGCTAATCTGCTCGGGCTTGAGCGCGGCGATTTTCTCTTCCAACTCTGCTTCCCAAAGCATCGTGCGGTCGAGATGCCGCAAATTGCCGAGTGATCCTGCCAGCCCCGCGTCGCTCGAACGGCTGACTTTCATTGCCTGTAAATAGCCTTCCCGCGCTTTGTTCAACTCATCCGCCGTCACGCCATCACGCACCAGGCGCTCAAGTTCCTCCATCGCGCAGACCCGCAGGCGCGGGAGATTTTGTGGCGCGACGATAGCTGAAATCGTAAAGCTCGCGCGCTTGTCTTGCGACGACACACCGAGGCTCGACGTGATGCCGTAAGACAAGCCTTCTTTCTGCCGCACGCGCGTGCCAAGCCTCGACGATAACGTGCCGCTGCCGAGAATGTAGTTGCCCATCACCAACGCCGGATAGTCCGGGTCGTCATCACGCAGCGGAAACAGAAGTCCAGCCGTGAACGTCGCGTTCGCCTTGTCGGGCGTGTTGATCGCGTTCTGACATGCGGCGACTTCTTTGACGATCGGCGAGGCGATGCGCGTGTACGGCTTGGCCGCTTGCCAGCCGCCCAACGCCTCATTAAGAATCGGCAGGCAGGCTTTGGGATCGAAATCGCCGACGACGGTCAACTCGCCTGCTTGTGAACCGAGGAACTCGCGGTAAAGCTGCACGACCTGCTCGCAGGTCGCAGAATTCAATCGCTCGATGGACTCTTCAATGGTCGGAGTGTAACGGACATCGTCCTTGCTGTAAGGATTCAGCGTGCGTTGCAACAGCCGCGGGGCAAGCATGGCTGGCTCAGTCTTCATTTGCTCGATCGCCGCGAGCCGTTCGCGCTTCATGATTTCGAATTGATCTTTCGGCAGCAGCGGTTCGCGCAAGACTTGCCGCAAAATGTTCAGAACCGCCGGCAACGTTTCGCGCTTCGCTTGAATCGAAAAACCCACCGAGCCAAGCCCGCCGCCGCCACCCCCGCCGCCGCGCCGGCCACCGCCGCGGCGACCGCCCCCACCGGAACCGCTACCGAGCGTCGCGCCGAGGCGGTCCAGTTCGTCGCGCAGTTGTTGATAGGACAGCTTCTTCGTGCCGCGCAACATCAGGTCGGACAGGAAACCCGACGACGATTCGAAGCCTTTCAAGTTCTCATCGTTGCCGTACCGCAGCGTGAGATTCAGATGCACTTCTTCGCCGCGCGATTTCTTCGTCAGGAGCGCGACCTTGATGCCTTCGGGAAGTTCGCTGCGCTGCACGCGCGCTTCGATACTCGCAGGTGCGGGATCGAATTCCTCGCCCTCAGCCAGCGCGGCACGACCTTTGTAATCCGCCACGATTGCAGCCACGTCCGGCGGCGGCGGCACAGGAACACGCTCGGGTTTGTCCGTCGGGATGAATAAGCCGATGGTGCGGTTATTCCGCTGAAGATATTTCGCG
>DASYRO010000455.1:0-3023 GCA_036004385.1 Candidatus Acidiferrales bacterium | reverse complement strand
TCCAGCCCGACCCACAAACGATAAACGGCCTTCCCGACCGAGAAACAGCCGCTGGCTTTGCTTACTATTTTATCGACGGATGTGACGGAAGCGTTTGCTGGGAGAAGAGGAATAAGGTTATTCATCAGCAGCCGTTCAGCCGAAGCGCTCAGTTCCGTATCGACCTCTTCGGTGGCATCGGACTTATCCGGCGAGCCGCACAAGGGAAGCTCGACGCCAGCTTTGAGGGAGAGGAAAACATGAAAGGGCAGCACGTTTATGTGCTCGACCTGCCCGAATTTGCAGCAAAAATCTACGTTGATTCCAAGAAGCACCTGTTTGTGGCCGCAAAGTATCGCGGTCAGGGGCCGAAAGGCTCGTTCGACGTCCTAGTTTGTTGGAAAGATCACTTACGCATCGCGTTCAAGGAGGGTGGTCAGACGCGAGGCGTACAGGTGCCCCGTCGGTGGGTCACTTACAGGGATGGAAAAAAGTTCCTGGACGAGAACTTGGACGTCCGCGAGTTGCTGGTGAACGCAAAGCAGGATCCCAAGCTATTTGTCAAGCCGAAATGAATTTGTAAAAGATTATGATCTGCGCGCGGAGGCACCCAGCCCCTCCCCGCCGCTATAGGAAGGCATGTCATAGAGATGGCTTTCAGGCCGGCATGAAATACCTAGACGTTCAATGTAAGGCTAACGAGTGAAGGATCGCCGGTGCGTGCGGCGATCGGTGGTAGCTTCGACCGGTCAACTGGGTTGTAAAGCGTGTCGCGCTCGACGGGCACGCGCCCTGCTTCGCGAATTAATCGCTCCAGCTCCGCGCGCGGAGTGAACTGTTCCGTGGTCGCGCCGGCGTCGTGATAAATTTTTTCTTCAATCACCGTGCCATCCAGATCGTTTGCGCCGAAGCGCAACGCAATCTGCGCAATCCGCGGCGTCAGCATGATCCAGTACGCCTTGATGTGCTCAAAATTATCCAGCAGCAGCCGCGACACAGCGATATTTTTCAGGTCGGCGAATCCCGTCGTCTTGGGGAGGTGGCTGAGCGCCGTGTTTTCCGGATGGAACGCCAGCGGGATGAAGGCCACAAATCCATGCGTCTCGTCCTGCAATTCACGCAGCAGCAGCAGATGTTCGACGCGCTCTTCTTCCGACTCAATGTGACCGTAGAGCATCGTCGCATTTGACCGCAGGCCGATTTGGTGTGCCGTTCGCGCGATGCTGAGCCACATTTGCCCAGACGTCTTGTGATCGCAAATCACTTTGCGCACGCGCGGATTGAAAATTTCCGCGCCGCCGCCCGGCAGGGAATCCACGCCGGCGTCTTTCATCGCCCGTAGCGTGTCCGCAATGCTCATCTTCGCAATCTTCGCGAAGTATTGCGCCTCGACCATGGTGAACGCCTTCAGGTGCACGTGCGGGAAGCGCTGCTTCAGCCCGCGCAGTAAATCGGTGAAATAGGAAAACGGCAGGTCCGGGTGCAGTCCGCCGACGATGTGAAATTCCGTCGCGCCTTCGGCCACGCCCTGCGCTGCGCGCTGCCAGATTTCTTCCAGTGCGTAGGTGTACGCGCCCTTCGCGTCGGGGTCGCGCCCAAACGCGCACAGCCGGCAATGCGCCACACAGACGTTTGTCGGATTGATGTGCCGGTTGATGTTGAAGTAGCAGACGTTGCCGTGCCGCTTCTCGCGCACGTAATTCGCCAGCCAGCCGAGCGCGAGCAGATCGTTCGTGCGGTAGAGCGCGACGCCGTCGTCGGCGTCGAGCCGCACCCCAGCCAGAACTTTTTCGGCAATCGGCTTCAGCCGCGCATCCGAAATTTGGAGCTCAGCCATCAGCGTTTATCTGCGTTCATCTGCGGTTCCAACATTTTTAGCTTCTATGGTCGCGACACCCACACCGCCGCGCCCCAGAAAACCAAAAAGAGAACACTAATATATCCGTTCACCGTGAAAAATGCAGCATCCAGCCGGCTCAAATCGTTCGGTTTCACAAGCTGATGCTCGTACGCGAGAAGCGCCGCGACTGCCGCAATTCCCGCCCACGCCGGCCAGGGCATCGCAAAACTCCACGCCAGCAACCCCAGCAGCACGATCATCCATGCGTGCATCCATCTCGCTAGTATCAGCGCTCGCGGGACCCCGAACTTTTTCGGGATCGAATGCAGGCCGACTTGTTTATCGAACTCCACGTCCTGGCACGCGTACAGCACATCGAATCCCGCCACCCACAGCGTCACCGCCGCGCAGAGAATCCACATCCGCGCATCGAACCCGCCGGAAATTGCAATCCACGCCGCCGCCGGCGACATCCCCAGACAAAATCCCAGCACCAGGTGCGACCACGAGGTGAAACGCTTCGTGTAGGAATAAAAAAACAGCACGGCCAGCGCGACTGGCGAAAGCTTCAGCGCCAGCGGACTCAACTGCCACGCCGCAATCACGAGCATCGCCGCGGCCAGCAACGTGAACGCCCACGCAAATTGCAGGGACAGCGCGCCGGTCACCAGCGGACGGTTCTGCGTGCGCGGATTCAGCCGGTCGTAATGCAAATCGGCGATTCTGTTCATGGTCATCGCCGCCGAGCGCGCGCCGACCATGGCGACGACAATCCATCCAAGCTGCCGCAATGTCGGCCACGCGGGTGAGGGCCCCGCGTACCGCGCCGCCAGCAGCGCTCCGGTCAGCGCAAACGGCAGCGCAAACACGGAGTGCTCGACCTTGATCATCTCGAGTGTCGTTCGCAGTTTTCCCATCTCACCACTCGTCACTCGCCGCGCTTCTTTCCCGTCCAACGATATTGCTCCGGCTGCTCCAGCCCGACCTGCGCCAGCACGCGATAGACGTATTGCATGACCAGGTCTTCAATCGTTTTCGGCGCATGATAAAATGACGGTATCGCTGGCATGATCACCGCGCCCGCAGCCTGTGCCCGCAGCATATTTTCGATGTGCACGCGGTTGAGCGGCGTTTCGCGGACGCACAGCACCAGCCGCCGCGCTTCTTTCAGGCAGACGTCAGCCGCGCGCGAAAGCAGATCGTC
>DASYRO010000454.1:0-5775 GCA_036004385.1 Candidatus Acidiferrales bacterium | reverse complement strand
CCAGCGCAAAACTCGGGGACGGCGTTGGCGTGGGGCCGCTCGCGGTCATCGAGGACGAGGTTGAAATCGGCGACGGCGCGCAGATCGGCGCGCAGTGTTTTGTGGGCCGGGGGGCGCGCATCGGCGAACGCTGCCGTCTCTACCCGCGCGTGACGCTGTATGCCGGCGCGCGGCTGGGGAAAAACGTCATCGTGCACTCCGGCGCGGTCATCGGCAGTGACGGCTTCGGCTACGTCTTCGGCGAGGGCCGGCACTGGAAATTTCCGCAGATCGGCAATGTGGAGATCGGCGACGACGTGGAAATCGGCAGCAACACGACCATCGATCGCGGCGCGCTGGATACCACGCGCATCGGCGCAGGCACAAAAATTGACAACCTCGTGCAGGTGGCCCACAACGTCCAGATTGGCGAGCACTCCATCATCGCCGCACAGACGGGCATCTCCGGCAGTTCGCAGATCGGGAGCCGGGTTCTGATTGGAGGGCAGGCGGGACTCGGAACCGGCTGTCACATCCGCGATGGTGCGGTCCTCGGCGGGCAGTCGGGCATTCTCGATGGAAAGACGATCCCTGCAGGCGAAACCGTTTGGGGTACTCCAGCGCGGCCACTTGTGAAATTCAAGGAGCAGTTCGCGTGGTTCGCGCGCTTGCCGGAAATCGGTGCGAGGCTCAAAAAACTCGAACAGCGCATTTCAGGCAATTCGGGAAAGTAACCTCATAATTCCGGGTGCGCACGTTGATTCTTCCGGCGTTCTGTTCCACTATGGTAGGGGAACGCTTCACGTACAAGAGTACTTTATGCATGCCCTGGTTGTAGGCGGACACACGCGAAACATCGGCAAGACCGCGCTGGTTGTGGATATAATCCGCGCCTTTCCGGAGGCCGCCTGGACAGCGGTAAAAATCACACAGCATGGGCACGGAGTGTGTTCCATTAACGAAAAGGAATGCGACTGCGCTCCCCAGGACCATTCTTTGGCGTTGGATGAGGAATGTGACCGCTCCGATCGCACCGATACTTCCCGCTTTCTCGTCGCCGGGGCTGTGCGGTCCCTTTGGGTCCGCACACGGCAGGGGTGCCTCGGAGATTTCGCTCCGCATCTCCTGGGGGAGCTCCGGACGGCGTCGAACGTCATCATCGAGAGCAATTCCGTACTGGAATTCATCCAGCCGGAGCTTTACCTGGTAGTGCTCGACCCGACGAAGGCGGACTTCAAGGAATCTGCGCAGCGGTTCTTGAGTCGCGCGGACGCATTCGTTCTTCGCGCGCCACTCCAGGAAGCGACGTGGTTGCGGGCAGATGGCGGCCCGCCGCTGATTGCTCCGGGGGATGTGGAGATTAAACCAAGGTTCGACCAGCCGCTGGGGGGTGAGCTCCCGACAGGGCTAGTGCAATTGATCCGACAGCAGTTCTTCGCCCTCGCGCATCTTAGCGAGGCGAGTTCATCGAATAGTTGACGGGAGGCGGCGCAATCGGAGATTATTATTGACCGAATCGAATTCTATGAGCATAATCGTTTGTTTTTCAGGACTTAGCTAATTGTAATCGGACTGCATTTTTTGCTGTTGTGGGCATTTTTGGGGCGGATGATTTACAGCACTGGGGGAAGCAGCCATCCTTGGTCTGTCCGAGGCGGTTCCCGCTTCGGAGTCCGCTCTTTTATACCGTGAGTAAGCCCAACTCGACGGAAGTGGCATAGCGTTTTACTTTAATTCTAGTATACGAGGGCCTTCATGGGTGAAGGGGCAGAGCTAGAACTCGATCCGTTGCCGGGCAGACGGTTGTCTTACGGAGAACCGGCCGTCGAAGGACGCCTCGACGAGCGGGTTGAGGACGCGGTGGATTGCGGCGCCCGCTACTTGCTTTCGATTCAGCATCCGGACGGCTACTGGCTCGGGGAACTCGAAGCGGACACCACGCTCGAGTCAGACTACATTCTGTACCTTCACATACTCGGCCGGCTGGATCGCGTCCGAGTCAGCAAGCTTGCCAATCAAATCCGCCGCAGACAACTCGCTGATGGGGGCTGGAACGTCTATGAGGGCGGCCCTTCTGAATTGAATGCCACCGTAAAGGCATATCTGGCCCTGAAAATTGCCGGGGATTCTGCGGCACTGCCGCACATGGCCCGCGCGTGCGTCTGCGTACACGCCCTGGACGGGCTGGAGCACACCAACTCTTTTACGCGCTTCTATCTGGCCATGGTGGGAGCCGTCGACTGGGAGCTGGTGCCGGCCGTGCCGCCGGAGTTGATGCTCTCTCCGGACTGGTTTTACCTGAACATCTACGAAATGTCCTCTTGGACGCGCGGGATCGTAATCCCGCTGATGATCCTGTACTCACTAAAACCGGTGTGGCCCTTGCCGGGGGATGCCCACGTGGACGAGCTGTTCCGCGATCCCAGTAATAAGACCGCGGCACTGGACTGGGATTCCCAGCTTCTCACTTGGCGGAATTTTTTCCTGGCGTTGGACCGCGCGTTCAAACTGTATGAGCGCTCCCCGATCAAGCCATTCCGGGAAAGAGCGCTGAACCGCGCGCGGCAATGGCTCCTCGACCATCTCCAACGCAGCGAAGGTCTCGCCGCGATTTTTCCGGCGATGATGAATTCCATCTTCGCGCTACTTGCGCTGGGCCATCCGGCGGACGACCCACTCACGGCGCGGGAAATCGGCCAATTGGCCCGCTTTGAAATCGAAGAGGGTGACACGATTCGCCTCCAGCCGTGCCTCTCGCCTGTGTGGGACACGGCCATCGCCATGGTTGCGCTGGCGGAAGCCGGCCTTCCGTCCGACCATCCGGCGCTCATCAAGGCCGCCCGCTGGATGCTGGACCAGCAGATTCTCGGCCCCGGCGACTGGCAGAAAAAGAACCGGGACACCAAGCCCGGTGGCTGGGCCTTCGAGTTTCGCAATGATTTCTATCCCGACGTAGACGACACTGCTTTTGTTCTCCAGGCGCTGCAACGCGTGGACTTTCCCGACCGCCCGCGCATGGAAGAAGCCATCCGCCGCGGAATCACCTGGATGCTCTCCATGCAGAATCGCGATGGTGGCTGGGGCGCGTTCGACCGCGACAATGATTGCGCCATCCTCACGCAGGTGCCCTTCGCCGACCACAACGCCATGATTGATCCTTCGACCGAAGACGTGACCGCGCGCGTCATCGAATGCCTCGGCCGTTTCGGATGGAACGCTTCGCACCCCATCGTGCGGCGTGCGCTGGCCTACCTGCAACGCCAGCAGTACCCCGACGGTTCCTGGTTCGGCCGCTGGGGAGTCAATTTTGTTTATGGGACGAGCGGCGTCCTGCGCTCTCTGGAAGCGCTGGGCCTGGCTGCTCGCGAAGAAGCCCAGGTAGCTGCGCAGTGGCTGCGCTCCGTGCAGAATCCCGATGGCGGGTTTGGCGAGACGTGCGCCTCCTATGATGACGAAGCCATGAAGGGAAAAGGCCCGAGCACGCCTTCGCAGACTGCATGGGGTCTGATCGGTCTTCTCGCCGCCGCCGAACCGAACGATCCGGCGACGCTGAGGGCGCTGCGTTTCCTGCTGGAGCACCAGAAGGAGAGCGGCACGTGGGCGGAATCGGGGACAACGGGCACGGGTTTCCCGGCAGTCTTCCATCTGACGTATCACCTCTACCGAGTTTATTTCCCGGTCTACGCCCTGGCCCGCTACCGCAACGTTGTGAAGGGCGCCGAACCCTTTTGCGGCGTGCTAGTCTCGCCTCATCAGTTTGAGCGCCGCAACGGCTCGCGAGTGAACCGATGAGGTTTCCGCTCAAACTGACGGCCAACCTGACCCGCTACATCGTGAGCAAGAAGATGTCCGGCGAGCGGAAGTTTCCGCTGGTGCTGATGCTCGAGCCGCTGCACGCCTGCAACCTGACGTGCACGGGCTGCGGGCGCATCCGCGAATACAAATCCACGATCAGCGAAATGATCAGCGTCGAGCAGTGCGTGGCCGCGGCGGAGGAATGCGGCGCGCCGGTCGTTTCCATTTGCGGGGGCGAGCCGCTCATCTATCCGGAAGTGGACCGTCTGGTGCGCGAACTGCTTGACCGCGGGCGGCACATCTACCTGTGCACGAATGGAATGTTCGTCCGCAAGCGCCTACACGAGTTCAAGCCCACCTCCAACTTTTTCTGGAATATTCATCTTGACGGCATGGAACGCACGCATGACCTCTGCGTGGAGCGCGACGGCGTCTTCCGCGAAGCCATCGAGGGCCTCAAAGCCGCCAAGGCCGCCGGTTTCCTGGTCTGCAGCAACACGACCGTCTACAAAGAGACGGACATGCACGAAATCGCCGAGTTGTACGAACTCCTCGCGGGTCTCGGAGTGGACGGCTACATGATTTCCCCGGCCTATTCCTACAGTGCAGTGCAGACCAAGGACATTTTCATGTCCCGCGAAGAAATCCGCGAAAAATTCCGCCTGGCCTGCGCGCTGCTCGAAAAATACAACCTGATGATGTCGCCCATTTACATGGAATATCTGCGTGGCGAACGCGAGTTGATGTGCACGGCCTGGGGCAATCCCACTTACAACCCGCGCGGCTGGAAGGGCCCGTGCTACCTGATGACCGACACGCACCACGAATCGTTCAAGGATTTTGTGGAGAAAACGCCGTGGGATTCCTACGGCCGCGGACGCGACCCGCGCTGCGCGGATTGCATGGTGCATGTCGGCTACGAGCCGTCCGCCGTGCTTGGCGCGCACCGCAAGCTGGGCGACAACTGGAAAATGCTGAAGTGGCAGCTCAATGGAAAGATGGGCGGCAACGGTCGCAAAAATGGCGCCAACGGCCGCGCAAACGGCCACAACGGAAACGGCGCCAACGGCCATTCGTCCGCGCATACGGAAACACAAGCAGTCCCGGCGACCAAGTCCGCGTATCAGGACGGGACGTTTAACATCCTATGAACATCCTCGTTACCGGCGCCTCCGGTTTCGTGGGCAGCCACGTCGCGCGGCTGCTTGTTGCGCGCGGAGATTCAGTGCGCGTGCTGGTGCGTCCGTCGAGCGACCTGCGCGCGCTGGAGGGGCTCGCCGCGGAACGCGTCACCGGCGATTTGCGCGATCCGGCATCACTGACCGCTGCGCTGCGCGGCGTGGAGCAGGTCTATCACGTCGCCGCGGATTATCGCCTGTGGGCGCGCGACCCGCGCGAGATTTATGAATCGAACGTCACCGGCACGCGGAATCTATTGGCTGCCGCGCGCGCTGCGGGCGTGAAACGCTTCATCTATACGAGCACCGTAGCCACCATCGCCGTGCCGCGTGAAGGCGCGTTGCCCGACGAGACGACCGTCGCCACGGTGGATGAAATGGTCGGGCATTACAAGCGTTCCAAATTTCTCGCTGAGCAGGAAGCGTTGCGCGCCGCTGCGGACGGCTTTCCGGTGGTCAGCGTGAATCCCACGGCGCCCATTGGCCCGGGCGATTGGAAGCCGACGCCGACCGGAAAAATTATTGTGGATTTTCTGCGCGGGGAAATGCCCGCCTATGTGGACACCGGATTCAACCTCGTGCCCGTGGAAGATTGCGCGCGGGGACATCTTCTGGCAGCCGAGCTCGGGCGTAATGGAGAACGCTACATTCTTGGCGGGCGCAACATGACGCTGAAGGAGACTCTCGATGCGCTGGCTCGCGCGACCGGACGTTCCGCTCCGCGCATACGCCTGCCTCACGCCGTGGCCCTGGCCGCGGGTTTTGTGGAAAACGCCTTCTCCCGCGCCGTCGGCCGCGAGCCGCAGATTCCGCTCGAAGGTGT
>DASYRO010000453.1:0-2590 GCA_036004385.1 Candidatus Acidiferrales bacterium | reverse complement strand
TGCGTAAGAACTGCATCACGCTTGCCATAATTACAGGCACTTCCATTGTCCCTTACTGCATTTGACACCCGGTAGGGTTGCTTGGTTCCACGTTGGCGGAAGGGCATACGAGCAAGCATCATTTTAGAGAGCCGCTCAAAGCCTGATAAGATTTATTGCGGGCGCGGAAAGCATCTGCGCCTGCTTTCGTCATGAACCGTACTGAACGACAACGCGAACTGCTGGCGGCGCTAGAAGCGCGCATCCTCGTGCTCGATGGCGCGATGGGCACGATGCTGCAACAGGCGCGCCTCACCGCGGCCGATTTCGGCGGGGCGCAGCTGGATGGCTGCAACGAAAACCTGGTGCGCACGCGGCCGGACGTCGTCTCTGGAATTCACGAAGCTTATCTCACCGCCGGCGCGGACATCATCGAGACGGACACATTCGGCGGAACAAAGCTCGTGCTCGCAGAATATGGTTTGCAGGAAGACGCGCAAAAATTGAATTTTGCGGCTGCGCAACTGGCGCGCGCTGCGGCGGATAAGTTTTCGACATCCGCGAAGCCGCGATTCGTAGCCGGTTCTATGGGCCCGACGACGAAAGCCATCAGCGTAACCGGCGGCGTGACGTTCGCCGAGTTGCGCCAGAATTTTTACGAGCAGGCCAAGTCGCTCGTCGAGGGCGGCGCGGACATTCTGCTGCTGGAAACATCGCAGGATACGCGCAACGTGAAAGCCGGTTTGCTCGGTATCCAGCAACTCTGCCGCGAGCGCGATGAAAGAATCCCTGTGATGCTTTCGGCCACGATCGAGCCCACGGGCACGATGCTCGGCGGGCAGGCCGTAGACGCGTTCTGGGTCAGCGTCGCGCACATGGATTTGCTGAGCGTCGGGCTGAACTGCGCCACGGGCCCGGAGTTCATGACTGACCACATCCGCACGCTCAGCGCGATGGCCCACACGCGAATTTCCTGTTATCCGAACGCAGGCTTGCCCAACGAAGACGGCGCATACGGGGAAACTCCGCAGACGCTCGCCGAGCAACTCGAGCGCTTCGCCAACCACGGCTGGCTGAACATTGTCGGCGGCTGCTGCGGCACGACCGCGAGTCACATTCGCTCCATCGCGCAGATGGCTGATGGCAAGCGCCCGCGCGCGTTGCCCGGCCGCTCGCGGCGCGCGTGGTTTTCCGGCATTGACGCGGTCGAGGCGGAAGAAAGCAACCGGCCGCTGCTGGTCGGCGAGCGCACCAACGTGATTGGCTCGCGCGCATTCAAGAATTTAATCGCGCAGGAGAAATGGGAAGAGGCGTCGGAAATCGCGCGCGCGCAGGTGAAAAATGGCGCGCAGGTGGTGGACGTCTGCCTGCAAAGCACCGACCGCGAAGAAATCGGCGATATCCAGCCATTCTACGAAAAACTCATCCGCAAAGTGATGGCGCCGATCATGATTGACACCACCGATCCGCGCGCCATCGAGTTAGCGCTGACATATTGCCAGGGAAAAAGCCTGATCAACTCGATCAACCTCGAAGACGGCGAGGAGAAATTCGAGCGCGTCTGCCCGCTGGCGCGCGCGTACGGCGCGGCAATCATCGTTGGCTGCATTGACGAAGACAAGCAGCAGGCCCAAGCCTTCACGCGCGAGCGAAAATTAGCGATTGCAGACCGATCGTACAAACTGCTCACCGAAAAATACGGCATCCCGCCCGAAGATATCGTTTTCGACCCGCTCGTGTTTCCCTGTGCCACGGGCGACGCGAATTACATTGGCGGCGCGGTCGAAACGATCGAAGGCGTGCGGCTGGTGAAGGAAAAAGTGCCGCACGTAAAAACAATTTTGGGAATTTCCAACGTGTCCTTCGGTCTGCCGCCGGCGGCGCGCGAAGTGGTGAACTCGGTTTTTCTTTATTACTGCACGAAGGCGGGCCTTGACCTGGCCATCGTCAATGCGGAAAAGCTGGAGCGCTTTCCGTCGATTGCCGAAGAGCACCGGCGACTCGCGGAAAATCTGCTGTTCAACACGCCGCCGGCGGAAGGCGACGAAAACTTGCGCACCGCGCCGGAAGACTGGCGCGCACAGTCGCCCGAACAAAAAGTCGCCATCAATCAATTTCATATCGCGGCCATTACGGAGCAATTCCGCGGCGCGGCTTCACGCGCCAAGAAAAAGGCCATCGACCTGCCATTGGATGAGCGCCTGGCGAATTACATCCTCGAAGGCACGCGCGAAGGGCTGATCGCCGACCTCGACCTGAAATTGAAGGAAGCCGCGCCGTTGGACGTCATCAACGGGCCGCTGATGGCGGGCATGGCCGAAGTCGGTCGGCTGTTCAATAACAACGAGCTCATCGTGGCGGAAGTGCTGCAATCCGCAGAAGCGATGAAGGCCGCCGTGAATTATCTGGAAACATTCATGGAGAAGGCGGAGACGGCGTCGCGCGGGAAAATCCTGCTGGCCACGGTGAAGGGCGACGTCCACGACATCGGCAAGAATCTGGTGGAAATCATTCTGGCCAACAACGGCTACACGGTGATCAATCTCGGCATCAAGGTGCCGCCGGAAACGCTGATTGCCGAATTTCAGAAGCACCGGCCGGACGTCATCGG
>DASYRO010000452.1:0-4032 GCA_036004385.1 Candidatus Acidiferrales bacterium | reverse complement strand
TGTTCCAGCGCCTTCAAGAGGTGTTCGCGGTCGGCGTTCCAGCCGCGAGACCATCCATCGTGCAGCGTGATGACGTCGCCGCCGCGCCCGCCTCTCAAATTCCACCGCGCTGCCGCTAATCGCCCAATCAATGTTTCTGGCGGTTGCGGTTTCCAGTCATATCCCATGAGCGACCACATCACCACGCCATCAAATCCCATTCGCCGGGCAACACGGTTGAGCTGCGGTCCGCGCGAGCCGTAGGGCGGGCGCATCCATTTTCCGGAGGATGAGGCGCGTCCTGCGCCGAGCGCTGCATCGAGTGCTTCGTCGCAGGGGCGCAATTCCGTTTCAATTTGCGCCGGCGAAAGCCAAATTAAGCTGGGGTGCGTATCCGTGTGGTTGCCGATAAGGTGTCCGCGCGCTGCCACTTCCCGCGCCAGGCCCGGATCGCGCCGCACGTATTTTCCAATCATGAAAAACGTGGCACGCGCGTGGAAGCGTTCCAGCAAATTCAGAAGGCGCGGCGTGCAATTGGGGTTCGGCCCGTCGTCGAACGTGAGCGCGAGGGAATTCACGCGACCGGTGTAGCGGATCGTCGGGCCGAAGAGCTGCGCGGACGGATGCCGCGCGGCCCAAACGGTCAAACCCGCCGCAGCCGCTGTTGGAGCGGCCATCCACCACGGATTCAATTGCCCTCCAGCGTGCAAGGATTTTGCGAAGCCCGGGCGCAGCAGGCTGCGCCCCTACAGACTATTTTTCGGAGGCCCGCAGTAATTCTTCCAAATACTGCTTCCACACGCGGGCGCGAGTGTGCGTGCCGTGGCCGCGTGTTTCGTCGGAAATGGGAATGAGCACGAATTTGCCGCGCTTCACTTTCATGATTTCGCGTTCGGCGATGTCCAACTCGGGCGGATTGATGAAGTCGTCGGCGGAATTGATATGCATCAGCGGCGCGACGATTTTCTCAAGCTGCGGAGCAGGATTGTAATTGCGCGACGCGTCTACCTGGTAGAGAAAATCGTTGGCGTCGGTGGTGGCTAACCGGGTCCGCAAGGAATCCTCGACGCTCTTGTCCGCCTGGTCGCGCGCAGGGAAATTCTTCTGCGCTTGCAGCGGTGCGAGGCCAACGAGCTGCAAAAGATAGAGAGACGTGCGCAAGCCGCGCGGCTGCGTGGTGTAATCGCCGTTCTGCCATTCAGGATCAGTGCGAATAGCGTCCATGGACATTTTGCGCCACATGCGGTTGCGACCGGCGATCTCCACCGGCAGGCAGGCCAGCGGCATCAGCGCGTCCATGAAATCGGGAAACGTTTCGCCCCAGACAAACGAGTGCATGCAGCCCATCGAGGTTCCCATCACCAGGCGAAGGTGATTTACGCCCAGGCCTTCAGTGAGCAAGAGATATTGCGCACGGATCATGTCGTCGTAGTCGTAATGCGGGAACTCTGCGCGCAACCCGTCACTCGGCTTGGACGAGCGGCCATGGCCGACGCTGTCCGGCAAAATAATGAAGTAGCGCGTCGCATCGAGAAGCTGACCGGGACTGAAAAGTTCGCCGGCGAATTGCGGCTGGAGGAATTGGCGTCCTGTGCCGCCGGTGCCGTGGAGAATGAGCACGGCATTCGTGACGCGGCCCGCAGCATCGCGCTGCGGCGCGCCCAGCGTGGCGTAGTGCAGATTCATCTGCGGCAGGACTTCGCCGGAACCGAAGCGGAAATCCTTGACCACGAAATCGCCTTCTTTAGGCGCAGGCCAGTTCTGTGCCGGCGCGGTGGGCTGCTGTGCGGCGCCTTGCGCCGAAACGAATGCCACCGTGCAACACCCGAGCATGGCCGAGAGCAGTCCGAAGCAGATTCCCTGAAAACGATTCAACCTTGCTGCGCGCATGCTTTCCTCCACACCGCGGAAGAAAAGCCTACGCTGATAACGGATGTGAGGCAACATGCGGCATGTTTACGTTGCGCGCGGCAGAAAAAATCAGCGGGCGCCGGCGCGGCGCAACGCGTCGGCGACGGCGGTATATTTCAGGATGACGGCCCAGTCCAGTGCGGACTTGCCGTCGTCATTGCGGATGTTGGGATCAGCGTGAGCCGCGAGGAGCGCTTCGACGCATTCCAGATGGCCACCGGCAGCGGCGTACAAAAGAGCGGTGGAACCCTGCGCGTCGCGCGCATTTATATTGGCGCCTGCCGCAATCAACATGCGCGTGGCGCCGGCGTGCCCGCGCCCCGCCGCGGCCATTAACGAGGTGCCGCCATTCTCGCTAGTTCCGTCCACGATTGCGCCCGCGTCCAGCAGAATTTTCAACGTAGAGTCGTGGCCGGAGCCGGCGGCGGAGTGCAGCGGCTGGCCGCCATTCGCGTTCACATTGGCGCGCGCAGCGAGCAGCATGAAAACGATTTCATCGTGTCCGCCGGCGGCAGCGCCAACGAGGGGCAGACTGCCCTTCGCTGGATTAGGATTCGCGCCGGCATCCAGCAGCGCCCGCGCCATCTCGACATTTCCGCGCTGGGATGCGAGATACAACGGAGAGCCCATATAAGGATGAAGCTCGTTGGGATCGGCGCCGGCGCGAAGCAACTCGCGCACCGGTTGGGCATCCGAACGCATCGCGGCGAGCGTGAGTGCTGGTTCGCCGCGTTCGTTGCGCGCGCGCGGGCTGGCGCCCTCGCGAAGGGCAGCGAGGATGCCGTCCACGTCGCCTTTTTGCGCCGCGGCGGCCAACGCGGCATCGGCCGTGCTGGAATCGTGTGCGCCGGCGTCGCGCAGGAGGCGCACGACGTCATCGTGGTGCCCGTGTTCGGCCCAGGCCAGCGCGGACCATTGAGATTTGGCGTCCCGGGCGGTGACGTCAGCACCGGCAGCGAGCAGCATGCGCACGATCTGTGCATGCCCGTGGCGAGCGGCGACGATCAGCGGCGTCCACCCCTCGGCATTGGCGGTGTTCACCGTGGCGCCCGCGTCGAGCAATATCTGGGTGATCTCCTGATTGCCGAGCGCGGCCGAGGCCAGGAGCGCGCTCTGATCGCCGACCTTCATGCGCGCTTCTACGATGGCGCCGGCGGCAATCAACATGCGCACGATGTCTGCGCGTTGCTCTCCAACGGCCATGAACAGCGGGCCCATGCCCAGACGGTCGCCGGCCTTGGGATCGGCGTGAGCCTCCAGCAATACATGAACGCATTCGGCGCAGCCGCTCTGCACGGCATACATCAGCGGCGTGTAATGGACGTCGCGGTGCGGAACCTGTTGCATCCAGGAAATAAAAGCGATGAACTCCTGTAGGTCATTGCTGGGCACGCGCGCGTTGACGTTGGCGCCACTGGAGACTAGGCGCGAGACTTCGGCGGAATTCCCAGCTGCGGCCGCGCGCATCAACGGCGTCATGCCGTGCTCATCGTAGGGCTCGGCAAACGCTCGGTGACCCAGCCAGAACAGCACGCCAGCAACGATCGCCGACAGCAGAATCAGTTTTGTTTTGGAAATGGGCATGAAGAACTATTCTAAAATGGTTTGCGCGAGAGGGCGGCGCCGCGTGCCCGCCGCGTGACGTAAGCTCCACCGGAGGATTTCGGTGCAACCCGCGGCGCATGCTTTGCGTCAACGATGATTCGCAAGAGCGCGACCTAGATGCGGCGTTAGGCTGGACAAAATTCCAATAAGGGTGGGAAAGTGAATGAACAAGACAGCGCAGGGAATCCTTTTTGCCATTGCCGCTCTGGGGTTGGCGTCTAGCGCAGCTCTCATCAGCGTAAACGCGCAGACCATACCGCCGAAGTCGAATTCACCGCAGACTCCCGCGCAGGCGGCCCCGGCCGGCAAGCCGAAAGTATCCGAAGAGGTTTTCAAGAATATTCAAGTGCTGAAGGGAGTCCCTGTTGATCAGTGGCTGCCGACAATGCAGTTCATGGCCACGTCGCTGGGCGTGGAGTGCGAATTCTGTCACGTCGGGCAAGAGCGGGAGAAGGACGATAAGAAAAACAAGCTCACCGCGCGGAAAATGATTTTGATGACCAACATGCTCAACAAGGACGTGCCGGAGGTCGAGTC
>DASYRO010000451.1:0-2767 GCA_036004385.1 Candidatus Acidiferrales bacterium | reverse complement strand
AGCCCTCGGAATGACAACCTCCGGCACGTCGGGCGTATGAGCACCTCGACGAAGACCGACACCGAGCACCAACGACTCACCACTGATCACTGTTTACTTCAAGTACGTTGCCAGCCAATCCCTAAACGTCTTGTACCACAGCTCGCTGTTTTGCGGCTTCAGGATCCAGTGGCCCTCATCGGGGAAAATGAGCAGCTTCGACGGCACGCCCTGCCGCTGCAGCGCCGTGAACATTTCCAATCCCTGCGTGTACGGCACGCGGAAGTCCAGCTCGCCGTGGATGACCAGCGTGGGCGTCTTGTACTTGCCGAATTCCGCCGCGTGTGTATTCGGCGAATACTTTTCGTAGTTTTTGCCCGGATCGCTCCACGGCGTGCCGCGGTAGTCCCATTCGGGGAACCACAATTCTTCCGTCGCGCCGTATTCGCTTTCGAAGTTGTACACGCCGGCATGACTGATGAGCGCCTTGAAGCGGCCCTTTGTCTGCGACGCCATCCAGTCAATCATGTAGCCGCCATAGCTGCCGCCGGCCGCGGCCATGCGCGTGCCGTCAATAAACGGATATTTTCCGAGCGCGTAGTCCACGCCCTTCATGACGTCGGTGTACGCTTTGCCGCCCCAGTCGGTGTTGATGTCGTCGGTGAACTTCTGCCCGAAGCCGGTCGAGCCGCGCCGGTTGACCATCAGCACCACGTAGCCCGCCGCGGCGAATACCTGATCGTTCCAGCGGTAGCTCCACGCGTCGCTGAACTGCGTCTGCGGCCCGCCGTGGCAGACGACGAGCAGCGGATATTTTTTATTTGCATCAAAGCCCGGTGGCCGCAACAGCAGCGCATGAATTTTCACGCCGTCGGCCGCGTCGAACCAGATGTGCTCGGCCTTGTTCATGTCCAGTTGTGCAAGGCGTTCCGCGTTCTGCTTTGTCAGTTGCCGCGCGTTGGTGCCGTCTGCGTTGGAAGCGAACAATTCCGCCGGCATGGCCATGCTCGCGCGCGCAAAGACCAGCATCTTGCCGTCGTTGCTCAAAGTGAATTCCGGGTTGAAGGAATCTTTCACGATGGGCTTGGGGTCGCTGCCTGCCACAGCCGCCATGGAAAAAATATTCATGTAGCCGCGGTCTTCGGCGTTGAAGTAGAGCGTCTTGCTGTCCGGCGACCACGCGTAGCCTTCTGCGCTGCGGTCAAAATTCTCCGTCAAGTTGATGTGCTTGTTGCCGGCGCGGTCGTAGAGCATCAGCCGCCAGCGGTCGGCTTCGTATCCGGCGCGAAGCTGCGAGCGGTAAGCGATAAATTTTCCGTCTGGCGAATAGACGGGATTTCCGTCAAACCCCGGCGCTGTCGTGATGCGCTTGTTTTCCCCTCCGGCTGCCGGAACGACGAACAAATCTCCGTTCGTGCTGGTGGCTTCCACTTTGTCAGTGACCGCGGTGTAGCAGAGCTCTTTGCTGTCCGGCGACCAGGCGATGGACTCTGCTCCGCCGCGTTGCACCGGCGGCACGTCGTAATCCGCGCCTGGCGTGAGCTCGCGCGGCGCGCCGCCCGTCGCCGCGACGACGAACAAGTGGCTGCGCTTGTAGTCCCACCAATCGCTCCAGTGGCGGTAGAGGAGGCGGTCGTAGATGCGCGCCTTCACTTTGCTTTTTTCGGCGTCGCCATCGCGCTTGGCGTTGCAGGCGTCGTCTTTGCAATCGGGATACACGCTGGAGGTGAACGAAAGCATTTTGCCGTCGGGCGACCATTCCACGTTGTCCGCGCCGGTGGAGATGCTGGTCAGCTTGGTGGCCTCGCCGCCGGCCAGAGCGATGACGTAAACCTGCGTGCCGCCATCGCGGCTGGAAAGGAACGCGATCTTGCTGCCGTCAGGCGACCACCGCGCCATCTGGTCTTTTCCGCTATGCGTCAGTTGACGGGTTTCTCCTCCCGCCGCGGACACCAGCCAGATGTTGCGCACGGTGCGATTCGCAGCTTTATCCGGCGTGGCCACGGTGTACGCCACCCACTTGCCATCGGGCGAGATCCGCGGGTCGCTGACGCGCTGCATGGAAATCAAATCGTCAAATGTAATCGCCCGCTTGGATTGCGCGAACGATCCGACTGCGATCAGGCAGACCAGCAGGACCAGAACAAATTGTTTTGTGTGTCTCATTCCTCTTCTCCTCAGACGCGACGCCAGACGGTCGCCATTCAAAGCTTCCTATCGTAAACCAATTCGCCTCCGACAAACGTTTTCAAAACGCGCATGTCCTTCAACTCCTCGGCGGGAACAGTGAGGACGTCGCGGTCCAGCACGATGAAATCGGCCAGCTTGCCCGGTTCGAGCGAGCCTTTTTTCGTTTCCTCAAATCCAATGTAGGCGCCATTGCGCGTGTAAAGCTGCAGTGCCTCGCGCACGGTGAGCCGCTCTTCCGGCGCGATGACTTCTCCCGTGTTCAATTCGCGCCGCGCGACCGCGGCCCAGATGCCCCACCACGGGCTGAGCGGCGTCACCGGCACGTCGGAGCCGGCGCCGGCGATGATGCCGTTTTCAGAATACGATTTGCCCGGATAGGACCAGCGCACCCGCTCGGCGCCGTATTTCGTGAACCAGCTTCCGATCCAGTACACGAACGCCGGATTGCCGTCGGGAATCACGCGCAGTTCGCGCAGACGCTTCTGAATCGCCGGCGTAGAAACGCCGCAGTGCGCGATGCGCATGCGGGCGTCTTTCAGATTCAGCGCCTTCATCGTCGCTGCGTAGGAATCCAGCACTTGGTCTATCGCGCGGTCGC
>DASYRO010000450.1:0-2499 GCA_036004385.1 Candidatus Acidiferrales bacterium | reverse complement strand
AGATTTTCATAAGCTCACCCGTCTGACGAAATTCTAATCCGCAGATTCTTCGCTTCGCTCAGAATGACAACAGCCAAGGCTGAAGCCGCAGGCAACGAGTGTCGCAGTTGGCTGCGACAACAGCAAAGCTGGAGTAAGCTCCCGCACTCCAGGTATCACAGCAGGGATTCTCTCTCCATCGCCTCGTGTTTGGGAATACCGAAATAATGCAAAATGGTTGGCGCGAGGTCGCGGATATCGCAATGGTTGTGCTGTCCCGAAGCATCAGGACGGTTCATGAAGAGCACACCCGGCACGACTTCGGGATCAATGATGTGGTCGCCGCTCCAGCGGCGCATATTGTCTTCGAAGAGGCCGTGCGGCATGCCGCCGAGCGCCGTCTGCCAGGACACGCGGAAGCCGCCCGCATAATTGACCAGCAAGTCCGGCGCGTCCATCTGGTGTAAACCGGAGTAGAGCTGTTCGCGGCGGCCGACGCTGTTGACGGCCACGCGCTGTGAGCCCGGGTCAGTGATGCCGGCGAGCCCGTCGCAAATCGCGCGGCGCACGCGCTCCGCGTCCGCTCCCTCTTCGAGGACGCCCTGGCCTTCGCGCCCCTTGAAGTTCAGATAAACGCCGGCCAGTCCAAGCGCATAGGCATACGTCTTCGACCAATCCACTTCGGTGAATCCGTCGCCGAGTTCCTCGTCGGGCTTTTTTCCATTTTTCAGCGTCATCAATCCGTTTTCGACAAGCCAAGTATTGACGTGGAATGCGCGGCGAAAAGTGTTGAAGCCGTGGTCGGAGAGCACAACGAGCAAAGTGTCGCCATCCACGTGCTCAAGCACCCGCGCCAGCAGCGGGTCGTAGAGCTTGTAGTGTTCTTCGATCTGCCGAGTCAGCTCCGGCGCGCGCTCGCGATCGAAATACGGGTGCTCGGAATCGCGGAAGCGCCAGAACATATGCTGGACGCGGTCGGGTGTGTCGAAAACGACGAAGAACAATCCTTCGTCAAACCGCGCAAGTTCGTGAAATGTCATCTTCTCGCGTTCGGTGCGCACCAGATCGCATTGCGCGAGGTACGCGGTTTCGTCAAATCGGCCGTTGTTGAGACCGGAATGATCCTCAGCCATGCCTAGCGTGGAAAACGGTCCGATGACTTCGGAAAGTTCCTTGGCGTATTCGCCGGGTGAGGAAACCGGATACATCGGCAGCGGAGATGCAGGATCGAAGTTCACCGGCGAAACGTAAAACTCGACGTGAGGAGTTACCTGGCGCGCGTAGAAGCGCACCATGCCGGGCAGCGATTGCAGCATGGAAAGCTTGAACTTCACCCGCACCCACGGGCTCCATTCTCCGACATTGAGCTCGACCGTGGCCGGCGTGCCACCCGTGCGGATGGTGAGCTTGCGCGCGGCGGCGTCCACGCGCACTTTGATTTCCGCCGTCGTGTCGCTCGCAGGTTTCGCGCTGGTGTTGCGCGGGCCGATGAGGTGCGAGGTGAACTCATTGCCTCCATCGAGATGGACCAGCAGTTCGCTTTCTTTGGCCTTTGCGGATTTGTCCTGCGTGTAGAACGTGCCCGTGCCCTGGCTGCCGCGGAGGTCGGGCACGCCCACGCCGGAGAGCATGCGGCCCTTGACCGCGTCGGGTGGAAACGTCACTGGGCAGCGCAGGATAGTGCTGGGGATGCCGCGCTCGGTGAGCAACTGCCAGAAGGGCACGCCGCGGCGATTATTGACTACTTTTGGCGGCGTAAAAATATTTTTTGGTTTTTCAAAACGGGTGAGCGCGTAATCCGGCATGTAGTTGGCCGGGTCGCGCCGGACAAAATCGAAAATTCCGTGCGCGCCGGGGTTGGCGCCCGTGGAAAAGGAAGACCAGGCAACCGGCGTCTGCGCCGGATAGGTCGTGGCGAGGCGCGAGTACATCCCGGACTGGCGAATCTTGGCGAATGAGGGCAATTCGCCGCGCTCGATCATCGCCTCCACAATGGAAGGCTCGAGACCGTCCAGACCGATGACGATGACTTTTTTCTTCACGCGATCGTTGTTCCCGGGAGCGGCGGTTCTTCAGGGTTACTTGGGCTGATCCTTGGGATTCTGCGGCGCGCTACTCTCGGCTTCGGGCGGCTTCGACCCGCCGAATATCCTACGGAAGACGCCGAGGACCTTGCTCCAGAAAATCATGACGAAGCCCATCACCGTGGCCAGGATGGAGGCCACCGGCATCATCTGGTCCGGCCCGACGTAAAATGCCATCAGCAAAAGGTTCACTGCTAGTTCTCCTTGCGGCGTAGTTCGCTCATGCGTTGCGAACCGCTATTTTCTCACTTCCGGGCGGGCTATACACCTACTATTTTGCGCCTTGCGCCGTGTGTGTCACGCCGGAAGGAAGCGCAGTTCTCCATCGCGGCAAACGCTAGAGGTGGTGAGCGGATGGGATGTGAATTGCGGTGCGCAAAATAGGAAACATCGGTTTGCTTTTGGCGTGAGTTTTTCTGCACGAATGTTACACTTT
>DASYRO010000449.1:0-5936 GCA_036004385.1 Candidatus Acidiferrales bacterium | reverse complement strand
ACACGGACCTCACCTGGTCGAAGGGCGTTTTCCTCACGCGCTTCATCAATTTCAACCGCAACGAACTCGGGGCGCTGTTCTCGCCCTTCCTGGGTGAAGTGATGGTCGCCAACAGCTTCGGCCAATCGCTCTACCGCGGCTGGACGATCGGCATGCGCAAGCGCTTTTCCAAGCACTACCAGTTGGAGTGGAACTACGTGCTTTCTACCGACTACGACGATGACTCCAACGAGCGCGACCCCTTTACCGACCGGGCGACCGGCCAATGCCCCACGGGCGTCCCTGGCCCCACTTGCATCCTTCCGGTGCGTGCCGACTTCGGCTACAGCGATCGCGACATCCGTCACAAGTTCAATTTCTATAGCTACTTCGAACTGCCGTGGAAGGTGCAAGCGACTCTTCGCATGCAGGGCCGGACGGCACAGCCCTGTTCGCCGGGTCTAACCACCGGGGCTCCGTGTCCAGGAGCGAGAGTCGCCGGGAACCGGAACACTCTGCGCAAAGACACCGAATACTTTTCATTCGACTGGCGCGTGGCGCGGCCGTTCCACATTACGGAACGCTTCCGCATCATGCCCATCATCGAAATGTTCAACACATTCAACAACAAGAACAACGTGAACCCGCTAGTCACGCCGGGGCTGTTCGACTTCAACGGCTTCCTGCGCGTGGGCGTGGGCGATCCGCGGCAGGCGCAGATCGCGATTAAGCTCACGTTCTAGCAGGCAGGTTGTAGGTTGTTGCAGCTCAGGATCCGTTCCCGCGTGCCAGCGCGGGAACGGTCCTGAGCATTCTTAAACCCCACTCGCCAGCGCGACCTCTGATAGCATTTCGAAGTCATGATTCCCTCACGACCGCAACCCAAGAAACGCAGCACAACGCCCGCTGCCGCGATTCGCGCCGTGCTCTTCGATTGGGATGGGACGCTGCTGGATTCCTACCACGCCGATGCGGCGGCATATCAAGCCATGTTTCACCGCCTGGGAATTGCCTGGGGCATCGCCGAGCTTGAGAAGCACTACTCGCCGAACTGGCACCGCGTCTATCGCGCCGCCGGAATTCCGAGGACACGCTGGGAAGAAGCCGACCGGCTTTGGCAATCCGCGTATGCGAACCTGCGACCTGCGCTGATGAGAGGTTCGCGGCCAGTCCTGCGGCGTCTGGCCGGCCGGTACGTCCTCGGACTGGTGACCAGCGGCAACCGCGCGCGCGTCCGCGGGCAGATCCGTAAGTTCGGTTTCGCGGGGACTTTCCGCGCCGCCGTATTCGCCGAAGACGCGCAGAAAAGAAAGCCGCACCCCGCGCCGCTGAAACTGGCGCTCGCGCGGCTGCGCATGAAGCCGCGGGAATGCGTTTATGTCGGCGATTCGCCGGAGGACATCGAGATGGCGCGGCGCGCCGGCGTGCGCGCCGTTGCTGTGCTAGGACCGTTCCCCAATCATGCGCGGCTCCGCGCCGCGGAAGCCGATGCGCTATTGGAGTCGCTGGCAGAGCTGCCACTTGCGTTGAAAAAAATGCGCGCGGCGCCACATCGGAAGTAAAAAACGGAAGTCAGAAAACGGCGAAAGCGGATTCCTTGCCCCGATAAAGATTATCTGGACCCGGGATAACTACGATTCGCATTCGATCAGGGCTTGGTCTGAGTAGTGCCGAGCTTGTAATCCGTGAAGCGGATGGTCAGGCGGATGCGCGCGGGGCCGCCTTTCTCCTTCAGGTTTTCTTCGGAGCGAATGAAAGACGGAAACCAGTACTTCCCTTGCACGTTTTCGCGATAAGTCTCAAAGAAAACGAACGGCTCGAACTCCCCCTTGGATTCCACCTCGCCGACCCATTGGCCGTAGGTCTTGACGATGGCGAAGTCGCGGTCCTCCACCCAGATGACGCCTTCGAAATATTTGTGGGTGCGCTCCAAGCGCTTGGGACGCACGCGGAACATGTACGTGCTCAGCTCGTCGAGCGGTTGCTGGCCGGCGTAGGTAAGCTCGTAATAATCCAGCGCCGCGCTCGGAAGCATGAAGGCGCGGATGCGGCTGTATTCGGCCAGCTCCTCCTTGGGCATCGCCAGCGTCACCAGCGACGATTTGGAGCTGCGCACGGTTTTCTCGTACGGCTTGCCATCGGGGGCGAAGAGGAAGTCCGTGGCCATTTGGAATTCGCCGGAGGTTTCCCCGCTCTCGTCAAATTCCTGGAGGCGCAACGAGACCTGATACGTGGAGGCGTTGCGCGCGCGGATGATTTCGTTTTCCCTCTCGGTAATACGGCGAATCATTTCTTCGACGGGTAGCGGCGGCGGCGGCGCCGGTTTATCCATGGGAATGATTTTCACGTCGCGTTTCGGCGGCGGAGTGACCGGTCCCTGCTGCTGCGCCCAGGTGGAGGCAGCACAGAGGCCAGTTAGAATGACGACCGCGAGTGTGACGAGTTTTTTCATTTCCTTCCGACAAACACCGCCGCGAAGATGTCCCGAGAATTAGATGCGCCATACCTCGTGCAAGTCCGATTTCCTCCGGCGAGTGCAGAGGCGGCGGCCAGTCGCCGCAGAAGCAAGGCGGAAGCAAGCTTCCGCACTCCAAGTTTCAACCTTTCTACTCCGTCGGGATAACCTGGAATTTCATATTGTACTTTCCGGCGTCGCCCCCGGGAACGAGGACCGGAAATTGCACTCGCAGCAACGCGGAAAAATTTCTCATGTCTAGGCTCATGCGCCCCGCGCTCCACTCGACGCGAATGGTGAAGCGGCCGGGCGTGCGAATTTCCAATCGGCGCGCGGCTTCCGGCACCGGCAGCGGCTCACGGCCGGGGACAAATTCTTCACAATGCATCGGGGCTTCCGCGGTGGCGCTGGCGGGCGGACCGCCGGCCGCGGGCGGCGCAGCGGAATCCGGCCAGCAGAACTGCGTGGTGCGCTGCCCGCCAAACACCACGGGCACGGAGTTTTCGGCGATGAAGGATTGCTCCGGCGCGGCGCCGGTTGGCGGTGGCGGCTCTGCGGCGGCGGCGTGCAGGCTGACTTCGTAATCTACGGCGACGGAATCGGCGCCGGAAAGCCGCACAGTCTTTACAATTTTCGCGCCTCCGGGGAAGACCTCCGGCGCATCAAAAGTGAGCCGCAGCGCGTCGCCATCTTCGGCCGAAACCCATTCGGGAGCGTAAGGCCGGTTGAAGAGGCCGTAGCGGCCACGAGCGCGGTCGGGGCGCGCGCCGGGCAGCGCAGGCGTGAAGGCAAAGCGGTCACGCAGCGCGCCGACGTTGGTGGTCGCGTTGAGGCCGGAGACTTTGTCCACTACGGCCAGCGCCCGCCCGCCGTCTTCGGGAGAAACGATCAGACGCAGCGCGGCGTTTTCCAGAACCCACTCGAGTGCGGAGTCACGATCAAAATCGAATTGGTAGCTGGCCACGCCGCTCGCGCCGACGACGGCGAAAAAAATTGGCGAGGTGCGACGGTCGCGGCCAGAGCGCGCTACCAATTCTCCAGAGAGAAGACCGTGCGGCTGTTTGCGCGCGGCAGTAGCGGGCGACGCGTGGTTGCCGCCCTCTGATTCTCGCGCAGGCTTCAACGTGATCTGCGCCTGGCGTGTTTCGTAGCCCTCCAGCGCCACGTAGCCGGAGCCGCGCACGGGGCCGTCAATGGTGAAGTCGATGTCGCGGCCGAACTCTTCATAGCAGGTGCCCTGCAGAACGATTTTCGCTTCGAGGTTCTCGTCGAGTATCACCAGCGGAGGATAGGTGGGAAGCCAGCTCGTGTCCGTCAGCGGCAAACGCACCGCGTCCACCGCGGCGTAGTCGAATTCGCGGCGCGGCAGCTTGGACGGATCCGGCTTCTCGGGAACCTGCGGCGTGTACGGCAAATTGATCTTCACCACCCGCAGATACTGCGGCGCAGCGCCGCGGAGGAGGTCCACTTCCAGGCGGTGCTTTTCCGGAAGCCAGCGCGTTTCCGGCTTGATGTCCTCGTCAAGAGAGACGCGTCCGGGCTCGCGAGCCAATCGCAACGCTACGGTGGCACGCGCGGGAGTGTAAAAGGTCAGCTCGAGCGTTTTCCCGCTGCGTTCGGCGAGTAGAAGCTCTGCGCCCGCCGACGTGACTTCATCGTCGCACTTGCCATCTGCACTCGCGGCCGCGCACAGAGGAAAATGCAGCGGCAGAAGCAACGATTCCCGCGCCGGGATTGAAACTGCAACGAAAAGGTTATCGTTCTCTGCTGAGCCATGCGCCGGTGCACGGGCGGAAGCGCGCGAGGAAAGCACGCTAAAAGTCTGCTCGGCGGGGGAATCGTAACTGAGATTCGTTACGCTGAGCAGGCCCGTCCCGGTACTGCGCGCCCCCAGCGGCGAAGTGCCCGCGTCGCTCACAAGCTGGGTGACCACGAGTTCGTCCGCCCCCTTATCTTCCCCGCTCTTAGGCGCCGTTACCGCTTGCACGGCTGGGCGCACTCCGGCGCGCGTTGCGAACTCGCGGACGGCCTGCGTAGCCCAGGCGGATTCGAACCGCGCACGGTTTTCAGAAAAAGCCTGGTCCAGCGACACCCAGGAGTAAAAATCCTTCGTAGACGCCAGGACGCGGCCCTGACCAAACGTCCACCCGGCCGTCACCGCGGATGATTCGGTTACGGCAAGTGCGACCGGCGGAATCGGCGCAGACGTCCAGAGTTGTTCGATGATGGCACCGGTTGGCCGCGCGGGAAAAACGAGCAGCGTGCCGCCGCGGCGGACGTATTCGACGATGGCGCGCTGGGATTTTTCCGAGAGCTGGAATTTGCCGGACGCAGACGTTGCGGAGTTTGAATCTGCCGCGGCAGAAGGATTCGGAGATGACGGGCTAAAGCCCGCCGCGATAGCAGGTGAAGCATCGAAGACGGGCAAGAGCACAAGCGCATGGCGCAGAAGCTGTTCGACGGGCTGGTATTGCGGGTCCAGAAGCTCGGTGGAAAAACCGGCGAGTTGGGCCACGCGGGCAATGCGCATCACCGCGCCCGAAACGCGCTGGATGTCTTCGCGCGCGAGATTTTCCTGCGGGAAAGCACCGAGCGGATAAATGATTCCGAAGTCGGCGCGCTTGTGTGACGAGGCGAGGAAGTCGCGCCAGGTGTCCATCAATGCGCCATTGCGGAGGACGGCACGCGCGCGGAATTGCTGGTTGCCGGCGACGTCCAGCGCGGCATCCCAGCGATAGTGACGGTTCGTCCAGGGCGTGGAATAGCCGGCCGGCGTGACGCTGTCCTGCGCGGGGAAATAATTGATGCCGTGCAGGCCATGTGCCAGCAGCAGGCGCGAGCTCAATAGCGTGTTGGCCACCGGGCTCTCGAATGCAGCGCTATCGTCGCCGGGGGTGTACCACGCGGCCTGATATTCGATGATGACCGGCGGAAACGCCGGCTGGGTTTTCAATTCTTCAACGAAAAACTCGATGGTAGACGCTTCGCGCGCTGTGATTTTGCGCTCGGCAGTGGCGCCGGGCGCGGGCTTTTCCGGCGGCTGCAAATAATACTGCCCCATCGCGCCGATGGGACGCTCCAGGCCGAAGCCGGCGGCCGAAACGCGCATGTCCGTGGGATTGATATACGCAGGCACATCCAGCCCGCCTTCCTCCAGCATCTTGCGCAGCTCGCTCATGTAACGCCAGAAGAAAGGGCCGGAGTAGTTAGAGCGCCCGATGGCCATGTCGTCGTCGAGCTGGACAAAGAGCAGCGGGCCGGAAATATCCTTTTCTTCCAGCTCCGCCCGCTTACTGCCGGGAACTTTCACGCGAACGGTGCGGCGGGAACTGAAAGCTGCTAGCTCGTGCGCGACGGTGCTGAGCCACGCGCGCGTGTAACGCATGTGCGTTTCGTTTTCGAGCCAGCCCCTGGCGGCGCCTTCGGCATCGCGCGGATTCAGATTTGTGAGCGGCGCGTAGCGCCCCTCGATGCGGTCGCGCGCGTCCATTTTGTATTCGGG
>DASYRO010000448.1:0-7811 GCA_036004385.1 Candidatus Acidiferrales bacterium | reverse complement strand
TTGCGGCTTCAAATCCGCGCGGTGGTAGGGGCGACTCGCAGGTCGCCCGAGTGCCTCAGTCAATGCACACCTGGCGCAGCAGGTGGAAATCGCTAAGCATTTTTCCGGTGCCGAGTACCACTGACGCCAGCGGGTCGTCGGCGATGGAAACGGGCAGCCCGGTTTCCTCGCGGATGCGCTTATCGAGATTCTTCAGCAGCGCGCCTCCGCCGGTCAGCACGATGCCGCGGTCGCTGATGTCCGCGGAAAGCTCGGGTGGTGTGCGTTCCAGAGCGATGCGGATGGCGTTAAGGATCACGGCCACGCATTCGGAAAGTGCCTCGCGGATTTCGCTGTCGTCGATGGTTACGGTGCGCGGCACACCTTCGATCAGGTTGCGGCCTTTCACTTCCATAGTCAGTGGCTTTTCCAGCGGGTAGGCCGAGCCGATCTCAATCTTGATTTGTTCCGCGGTGCGCTCGCCGACCAGCAGGTTGTACTTGCGTTTCAGATAGTGCATCACCGCTTCGTCCATCTCGTTGCCGGCCTGGCGGACGGAGCGCGAATAGACGATGCCGCTCATGGAGATGACGGCGATATCCGTGGTGCCGCCGCCTATGTCCACGACCATATTTCCGGAGGGTTCCTCGATCGGCAGGCCGGCGCCGATGGCCGCGGCCATGGCCTGCTCCACCAGGTACACTTCGCTGGCCCGCGCGCGGTACGCGGAATCTTCCACGGCGCGTTTCTCCACCGGCGTGATTTCTCCCGGCACGCCGATGACGATTCTCGGATGCACCAGCACGCGGCGGTTGTGCGCCTTCTGAATGAAGTACGTGAGCATCTTCTCGGTGACTTTGAAGTCGGCGATCACTCCGTCCTTCATGGGCTTGATGGCCACCACGTTTCCGGGCGTGCGACCGAGCATCTCTTTGGCCTCGCGCCCCACGGCCACCACTTCGCCATTCGTTTTGTTGATGGCCACGATGGAAGGCTCGTTCACCACGATGCCTTTGCCTTTGGCGTACACCAGTGTGTTGGCAGTCCCCAGGTCAATCGCCAGGTCGGACGAAAAGAGGCTGAAAACGGACCGAAAATTAAAACCGTTCTTCATTCCCGGGTACCACAAGCCTTTCCGGCTGGAATCTCGTTTTTGCTGCCAGGGATCACTGGATGACGATGCGCACGCGTCGAATGGCCGTGCCGCCGCGGCGGTTCTGCCCCATGACGACAATTTCATGACTCCCGCGCGAGAGCGGTGCGGTGAAGTGACGGAAGGAGCCGTCCATCTGGATCACCACCGGCGTGCCGCCGATCAGCAAGGTCGCGCCGGGCTCAGTCCGTCCGACAAGCTCCACCAGATTGCCATGCACTTGCGGCTCGGATACTTCGAGCAGCATGTTTTCGCTCTTGCCCTGCGCGAAGAGGCTGAACTTGAAAGTTTCGCTCGGTTCGCTGACCTGTTTCTGCGCATCCACGGCCTGCACCGCCCAGAAGTAGTCGCCGGCGTCCAGCCCGCTGACTTCCATGCTGTTGCTGCCGGTGCGCTTGTCCACAACCACATTGCTGAACATCGAAGAGGTGCTCACGGACAAATGGTATCCGACAGCGCCGGCCACCGGCTTCCATTCAAAATGCACCGATGCGCGTTTCGGGTCCGGCACGGTAACGGGCTGCAAGTGCACCGGCTGGAGCAGTTCGGGAGGTGCCAGCACGCGCGTTTTCGTCACCGCGCCGCCCGTAGGAAAGCTGATGCGCTCGAAGCGGCCCAGTTCGACGCGTTCCCCGCCGACTTGCACGCTGGCCTGGCCCTGCGCCACGGTCACCTCGTGCTTCTTGCTTTCCGGATCGCTGCGCACGGCCACGCGGCTGTTTTCCTTCACGGAAGCCCGCGCGTTTTCGAACGAAACTTCGGCCGCGGAATTGGGCGCCTCGAAGGAACTCGTAGCCAGGTCCACTGCGCCGCTGGTGATGTGCACGCCCACCAGGGTTGAGCGGTCCGTCGTCATGGTGTTTTCTTCTACTGTAATCAGCGTGTCCGGCTTTACCGTGTACGTCGTACCGTCGGGAAACGTAATGCGGGCCACGCTATCGCTGCCGGTTTGAACCAGGTCGCCTTTATTCAGTGTGGTACCGCTATCCGCCGCCACCCATTTCACGGAATTCACTTTTTTCACTTCCACTTTGCCGTCCACGTTGACAAAGCGCGCCTGACTCACGATCGGCGCGTTGGGCGAGTCATGGCCGGCCCCCATAGCGTCGCCGATGCTGCGCTTCAAACCGGCGAAGGCTTCCGGGTACATGAAGTAAGCCACCGCCGTCAAGACGCTCAAAATCACAGCGACCAGCAGGAACACGGTCTTGTAACTCACCGTGGTCCAATAGACCTCGACGCGAGAGTGCTTTTCCTTCTGTCCTTCGAAGTGTGGATCGCCGTTCATTGACAGACCACGCCGCGCCTGCAATCTAGCACACGCTTTGCAAGCCCGCAACTTACGGGTTGCGCAGTTAGAAACACTATATTCCCCGGGCCGCGCGCGGATTTTTTCGGCCTCCCCGGCAGTTGCGCCTTGCCGCGAATTCCCAGCGCCGGCATTGAGAGTTGCGCGCGACTCGCTTATAATCATGGTTTTGAAATTATCCAGCGGAGACATCTGGAATGCTGAAGCTCTTTCAGAAACGGGATTTGATGGTGCGTCTCATGCTCGGCTTTTTTCTGGGCATGATTTCCATCGGCATGCTCATGTACCTGGTGCCGAGCGGCGGCGGGGCCATCAACGACAGCGCCACGGCGCTGGCCTCCGTGGACGGTCAGGTTATTACCGTCACCGAGGTCAATACGAAGCTGCAGCGCGTCGCCGGCCAGCAGCAGATTCCTCCGGCGTTGCGCGGCCTCTATGCGCGTCAGTTGCTCGATCAGATCGTATTCGAGCGCCTGCTGGAGATCGAGGCCAAGAGGATGGGCATCCGCGTCACCGACGAGGAGCGCGCCGATCGCATCAAGCGCCTGCTGCCCGTGGTGTTCAGTGGCGATACATTTCTCGGCATGGAGCGTTATCGCACTGAAGTCGAACAGCGCTTCAACATGAACGTGCAGGAATTTGAAGAGCTCATTCGCCTTTCCCTGCTCGAAGACAAGTTCCGCCGGCTGGTCACCGACGGCATCACCGCCACTCCGGAAGAAATCCGGCAGGAATATCGCCGCCGCAACGACAAGATCAAAATCGAATTCGTTTTGCTGAAGCCCGATGAACTGGCCTCGAGCATCCAGCCTTCCGATGCCGAGCTTTCCGTGCAATTCGAAAAGAATAAGTCGCGTTATCAACTCGGCGAGCGGCGCACGGTGCGCTACGCGCTGGTGGATACGCAACAGCTCAGCCAGCGCGCCGGCGTTTCCGAGCAAGACCTTCGCGCCTACTACAACGACCACATTGACCGCTACCGAATCCAGAATCGCGCGCACGTCAGCCGGATCATGTTCAAGACCGTGGGCAAAACCGACGCGGAAATCGAAGAGATCCGCAAGAAAGCCGAAGGCGTTCAGAAGAAGGCCAAGAGCGGCGCCAAGTTTGAAGACCTCGCCAAGCAGAATTCTGAAGACTCCACGAGCAAGGATGCGGGCGGCGACCTGGGATGGATTGTGCAGGGACAGACCGTACCGGAGTTCGAGCGCGCCGCGTTCAGCCTACCAAAGGGCAGCATCTCAGATCTCGTCAAAGTGCCATATGGCTTCGAGATCATCAAGGTGATTGACCGCGAGGAAGCTCGCACGCAGAGCTTTGAAGAAGTCCGCGGACAGATTCAGCCCATCCTGCTGAGCGAGAAGGGTGACCGGTTGGCCGGGGAGACGGCCGACCGCATGGCTGCGGCGGTCCGCCAGGGCGGCAACCAGCCCATTGAGCAATTCGCCAAACAGTTCGGTGTGCCCGTGCTGGAAGCCGGCCCGGTGACGCAGGGCGCCTCGCTGCCGGAATTCGGCGGCGCGAATCCGGAGCTGGATAGCGCCATCTTCCGGCTGAGCAAGGGTCAACTCAGCATGCCCATCAAGGTCGCGCGAGGCTACCTGGTTTTCACCGTCAAGGAAATCCTTCCCGCTCGTCAAGCCACTCTGCAGGACGTGCGAGAAAAAGTCCTCGACGATTACCGCAAGGAAAAATCCATCGAGCTGGCGAAGTCCCGCGCCGACGAGCTCGCCAAGCGCGCTCACGGCGGCGAGCCGCTGGACAAGGCCGCCAAAGCACTGGGGCTCGAAGCGAAAACCAGCGACCTTTTTGCCCGTGTCGGGTCGGTCAGCGGTGTGGGCAGCGCGCGTCAGCTTGCTGATGCCTTCGCCATGTCCGTCGGCCAGGTCAGCCCGGCTTCCGCACTTGGCGGCAATTGGCTCGTTTATCGAGTGGTCTCGCGCGAAGACGCCAAGCCGGAAGACTTCGAAAAGCAAAAAAGGGAAATGGAACAGGCTGTTCTATCCGGCAAACGCTCTTTGGCTTACGAAGCATTTCGTGAATCACTCGAAAAAGAGATGAAGCGCAAGGGTAAATTGGAAATCAACGAGCAGAATCTGAAGAGGCTTGGCACCGTCGGCTAGTTTACCTGTAACAAACACAAAATTAACAGTTTACCGTGCTAAACTTTCGACTTGCCTTTTGCCAATAGCCGCCGTACCATTTTTCATCCGCAGCATGGACCCGCGGCCCGAGGTGAATGCTGGCAATGGGCATTCCCAGCCGCCGGCCGGCGAAACCGGCGAGGCCCTTTTAACTGGTCCAATGCAGGACAACTAACAGCAAGCGAGTCAATGAGTTACACGGAGAGCCGGAGGTTTGCATGGCTCACAGAACGCCCCTCAAACGAAACGAATACCTGTGCGCGATTGAGATGAACCAGAGCGGCAAGTACTGCCTGCGTCTGCGCGTCCATTTCGGCCGCAAAGACTGGGTGCTATCCGTTTATTTTCTGGCGTCTTCCTTCGACCGGGCCATGAAGAAGCTCGAGGAATCGATGCAGTATCTACAGCGGAATGAAGAGCGCCTGTGGTTCTGGGCTGTGGACCGCAGTGACGATCCCAATCTCGCGGGAGAAATGCTGCGCGAAGCCGGCCTGCGCCTGGATCGTCGCGCCGAGTTTCCGCGTCGCCTGGCCAGCACGGCGGTTTCGCCCAACCGCCCCGTGCCTGCGTTTCAGATTGCGCCGCTGCGCCGTGGCCTGGCCGAATCCGTCTCCACAATGCGCGCGGTTGCTGCGAGCGACTAGCTACTTTTCCCGCAAAATTACATCCCCGGTTCCGATTACCTGCTCGTTGAGGGAGATTTTGTATTTGTACGACCCTGGCTTGACGCCGGGCCGCGGCGTGCCGCTCATCAGCCGCATACCCATAGGCGCCTGAAAGACGTTGGACTGGAAGGGACAACGGTTGGGATCGAACTCCACGCGCAAGCTTCCCGCGTCAGAAACCCACACGACCTGATCCGCAGGAGAAATCACCATGGTTTCCGGAAGAATGCCGACCAGCACCAGTTTCTCAGACATACGCTTCTGCGCACCTTCGTCGCCGCCAAACGATAGCACACGCGCCTCTCATTGCGGCAGCGAAACATGACGTTACACTTATTCCAAATCGCACTGGAATTCGTTTGACGCCTTCCTTTCCAGCACCTATACTCAGGCCTCCTCTTCTCAGGCGTCCATCCAGTTATTCCGGCGTGACCCCCGGGAAAAGAATCCATCACCTCCGGATTTTTCGGAGCGAGGAACACGACCGGATGGCGACTGCTCAACTGGCAATACCCCGGGAACGCGTCATCACTTTCTGGAGTTCTCTTCCCTTCATCGGCATGCACCTTGCGTGCCTGGCGGCATTCTTCACCGGATTCCGTTGGACGCACGTCGTGCTGGCACTGGTGCTGTATTACGTGGGAATGTTTTTCGTCACCGCGGGCTATCACCGCTACTTTTCACACCGCTCGTTCAAGACGAGCCGCGTCTTCCAGTTCATCCTGGCGTTCGGCGCCATGACCTCGGCGCAAAAGGGCGTGCTGTGGTGGGCGGCGCATCACCGCCATCACCATCGCTTCTCCGACGGCGAAGAAGATTTACACTCGCCGCTGCGCTTCGGTTTCTGGTGGTCCCACCTCGGATGGATTCTCAGTCCGAAGTACAACGAAACGCGCACCGAGCTGATTGGCGACTTCGCGAAATTCCGCGAACTGCGCTGGCTGAACAAATATCACCTGATTCCGCCCATCACGCTGGCAGTGATATTGTTTCTCATCGGCGGATGGAGCGCGCTGGTGTGGGGCTTTTTCATTCGCACGGTGATGCTCTGGCACGGCTCGTTTACCATCAACTCGCTTTCGCACGTTTTTGGCCGCCGCCGTTACGCCACCGCGGACACCAGCCGCAACAACTGGTTACTCGCGCTGCTCACTCTGGGCGAAGGCTGGCACAACAACCATCACCACTACATGGCTTCGGCGCGGCAGGGATTTTTCTGGTGGGAAATTGACGGCACGTACTACACGCTGAAGGTGCTCTCGTGGCTGCGCATCGTGTGGGACCTGCGCCAGCCGCCCGCGGAAATCCTGCACGCTTCCGCGAGCGCGTAACCCATTCTTCGTAGGGGCACATCGTACCCCTACAACCTCAACCTTTCACAGCCGCCACGATTTGCCGCGCGGAAATCCCGAATGCGTCCAGTAATTCCTCCGCCTTGCCGCTGTGGGGCACGCCGTTCACTGCCAGACGCGTGTATGCGCTCGGCGCAATGCCCGCTTCGCCGAGCGCGCCGAGCACGGTTTCGCCCAGCCCGCCTTCAGGATAGTGGTCTTCCACAGTAATGAGCCGTCCGCCCGTCGCGCGGACGTGGTTGCCGAGCGCGCGGCCATCCACCGGCTTCAGGCAGTACAAATCAATCACGCGAACAGCGATTCCCTGCCCTTTTAACTCGTCGTACGCCTTCAACGCTTCGTGCAGCGTGACGCCCGCGGCGATGACCGTGGCGCGGTCGTTCGCGCTCTCCCGCAACACTTTGAACCCCGGCACCGGAAATTTCTCATCGTTCGAATAAATCACCGGCGTCTTCGGCCGTGACGTGCGGATGTAGCAAATGCCCGCGCGCCGCGCCGCCGTTTCCGTCAGGCGTTCGGCGGCCACGGCGTCGCAGGGATACAGCACGGCGGCTCCGGGAATGGCGCGGAACATTGCCAGGTCTTCCAGTCCCATCTGCGACGGCCCGTCTTCGCCGATGGATACGCCGCAGTGCGAGCCGCACAAATTGATATTGCTGCGGCTGACCGCGGCCATGCGGATCTGGTCGTAGGCGCGCGTGAGGAAGCACGCGAAGCTCGCCGCAAAAGCCGTGTACCCTTGCGCGGAAAGTCCCACGGACGTGCCGATCATATTCTGTTCGGCGATGTAGCCCTGAAAGTAACGCTCCGGATACGCCTTGCCAAAGAATTCCGAGAACGTCGAATTCTGCACATCGCCGTCAATGGCTACCACTTTCGGATTGGCCGCGCCGAGCTTTTTCAATGCCGTGCCGTAGGCTTCGCGCGTGGCCACCATCTGGCCGGGTTTGTAGGACGGTGGTTCGGGCGGGGGAAAATCCACGGGCTGCGGCAAAGTTTGCCGCGCGCTGGGCTGCCGTTCAACCGGCGGCGGCTCCGGCGCGCCGCCCAATTCGGCGATGGCCTTCGGCAGATCGTCTTTGGACACCGCTTTACCGTGCCAGCCGTCTTTGTCGGCCAGAAAACTGACGCCGTGACCTTTTTCCGTCCGCGCGATGACGGCCTGTGGCCGGCCTTTCGTGGACTTCGCGCGGTCCAGCGCGGCCATGA
>DASYRO010000447.1:0-5483 GCA_036004385.1 Candidatus Acidiferrales bacterium | reverse complement strand
ATGGTGGAGCCGGCGGCAATATACGCGCCGTCGCCGACGCGGACGGGTGCGACGAGTTCCGTGCCGCTGCCGATAAAAACGTTGGCGCCGACCTTCGTGGGATTTTTGCGCACGCCGTCGTAATTGCAGGTGATGGTGCCCGCACCGACGTTGGTGCCGCGGCCCACGGTGGCGTCGCCGAGATACGTCAGGTGCATGGCCTTCACGCCTTCGTGCAGCGTGCTCTTCTTCACTTCGACGTAGTTGCCTACCCGTGCGCCGGGCTTGAGCACCGCGCCGTCGCGGAGATGCGCCATCGGCCCGACGACCGCGCCCGCTCCGAGCCGCGTCGCGCTGACCAGGCAGTTCTGGCGCACTTCGCAGCCGTCTTCGATGAGCGAACCGCGAATCACGCTACCGCTGCGGATCACGCAATTCGCGCCGATTTTTGTTTTGCCGAGCAACTGCACGTTGGGCTCAACCACGGTGTCCGCGCCGATTTGCACGTCGGCATCAATGGTCACCGTTTCGGGCAGATAAATTGTCACGCCCGCGTCCATCAGCGCGGCGCGTTTGCGCTCGCGGAAGATGCGGTCCACGTCGGCCAGCTCCGCGCGCGTGTTGCAGCCGAGAATTTCCCGCGCATCAGGCGCGACTTCCGCGAGCACGCGCTCGCCCTGCTGGTCGAGCAAAGCAATCGCGTCGGTAAGATAAATTTCGCGGTGCACATTTTCCGGACGCACCTTCGCCAGGCAGGGCCACAGTTTGGCGAGCGTGAAGCAGTAGATGGAGGAATTCACTTCATTGATGGCGCGCTGGTCGACGGCCAGCGCTTTTTCTTCGACGATGCCGCGCACCGTGCCGCTGCTCTTGCGCAGGATGCGTCCGTAGCCGGCGGGATTTTCCAGCACGGCGGAGAGAATCGTCGCCGCGGCTTCGCCAGCGATGTGCGCGCGCATCAGCGCTTGCAGCGTTTCCGCGCGGATCAGCGGCGCGTCGCCGGGGATGACCAGGGCGTACTTGATGCGCGCGGGAATTTGCCGGCGCGCGATGAGAAGAGCGTGTCCCGTGCCGTTCTGCGGCGATTGCAAGACGGCCTTTGCGCCCAGCGGCTCGACCACCGCGCGCACCGCGTCGGCCTGAAACCCGACGATGACGAACACGCGGCGGTTCTTCAGGGCGTTGGCGGCGAGCACCACATGTTCGACCAACGGCCGCCCGCCCGCGCGATGCAGCACCTTGGCCAACGCAGATTTCAGCCGCGTCCCCTTGCCTGCCGCCAGCACCACCACCGCAAATTCATGTGCAGACATAGGATTCTAGACACGCTAAGGCTTGCCTTGCGTATTGTCACCTTTGAGGTCTGATTTCGCAATTGTTCCAGCACGAGGGAGTAAACGGTTCGCACCTTGCGGATGCTAGCTGGGACGAAGAAGACGCTCGATTTCAAAGGACGGCGTCGGTGTGGAATGATCAAAGCGTACGGTGAAGTGGTCAAAGAATCCTCGTCTGCCAAGAAGCGCACCCGCCCCGAATTGATCCGAGAAGCCAGCCGTGACCTCGATTGTCCAGTTATCCTCAACGATCAAATTCACGCGATGAAAAAAGGCGGGCAAAATCGCCCCGGCCACGACTCCTGTGAGGTAGTGAACGGAACCTGATTCAATGTGCAGGCCAACGGACCGGCCAATGTCAGCGCTGAACAAGCAATACGGCGAGCCAGTATCCACCACAGCGAGAAATCGCACCGAGGGCTTGGCATGTGCGCGTCCGATGCGAACGTTCAAGATGGGAAGCCACTCGGTATCCCCGTCTTTGAACGCAGCGTTTGGGGGATCAATCGGCGTGCGATGATATTTCTTCAACAAGGCGGGCTAGAAAATTCTCGGCGTCCAGACTTCAGGCGCCCAGATGAGGATAGGATCGTCGACACCGTTCGCTCGAGCCGCTTCGACTGCTTCTTCCGGTGTTTTTCCGTGTCCAACAACCTTGGATTCGTCTTCCGTAAGAGCCAGCCAGCACTTGCGCGGCGCTTCGAGCAGGATGCGCGCGAAATTGTCGGAATTATCCAAGACGGAGGCTCCTCACTGATGCCTTCTTGTTCAGACTGAAATAACGACACGGAGATGTCAAGTTTTCCCGCATCGCCGGCGCTCAATCATTCGCGGCGAGGGGTTCGGCAGCAGGAAGAGGCTGCGCGTTCGCGCGGGGCGCTACGTCAGCGGCGGATTCGGTCCACAGCGAGCGGTCGGCGAGCAGCCGCGTGACGAGCTGCGTGTGCAACGCGTGGCCGGCCTTGTGCGCCTTTACAAACGCCTTTAGCGGGCGGCCAACGAGCGCGAGGTCGCCGATCAGGTCGAGCGCCTTGTGACGTCCGAACTCGTCGGCGTAGCGCAACGGGCCATTCATGATGCCGTCGCGCGAAAGGACGATGGCGTTTTCCAGCGAGCCGCCGCGGATCAAGCCCACGGCGCGCAGCCGCTCGACGTCATGGAGAAAGCCGAACGTGCGCGCCTGCGCCAGCATCGCGCTGAACGTTTCCCGGCAGACTTTCAACTCCACTTCCTGCTGTCCGACGAGCGGGTGGGCGAAGTCCACAAAGCAGCGCACGCGAAATTCGTCCGCCGGGTAAATTCCGATTTTGCGCACCTGCCCCGGCTTGCCGGGGTCGGCGTCTTCGATTTCCAGCGGCTTCACGACCTTCATGTATTTGCGGCGTTTGCGCAGGCGGCGCACGCCCGCGGCGTTCAGCATTTCGATGAAGGGCTGCGAGCTGCCGTCGAGGATGGGCACCTCCAGCGCGTCGAGTTCGACGTACACGTTATCCACGCCACAGGAGTACAGCGCGGCCAGCAGGTGCTCGGTGGTGGAAATAAGCACGCCTTTTTTCATCAGGCTGGTGGCGTAGCTGACGCGCGCGACGTTGCGCACATGCGCTTCGATTTCGAAATTCTCCAGGTCGGTCCGGCGAAAGACGATGCCCGTGTCCGCTGGCGCCGGAGCAAGCCGCAAGCGTCCTTTTACGGCAGTGTGCAGGCCGACTCCGTGCGTTTCGACGGGCCGTTCGATGGTGGTTTGAAAGGGCATGACCGGGCTTCCGCAGTGCATCCCAGAGACCAATTGTAAAGCAGTTTTGTACAATGGAATCAGTGAATTAGGAACACGTTATAAAATAGTGTTGTAATCTTACAACATTTTTGCTGTTCTTTGTGACTTTGTCTGATTCGTTGCGATGGCTTCGCGCGGAGAACAAAACCATTGGCACTCCGCGCCGGGAGGGAAAGGCGCCTTCGGCAGATTGGTGCGCTTCGCGCGGCCGTTCCTGACCCAGGGCTGACGCCCTGGGCTACTGTCTAGCGCCCCTTCCCTTCCAGGCTACTCCGGCATCCCGACAGAGTCGCAGCAAACTCCGGGCTTGGTCACTGTGCGCCGGGACCGTGAGAATGCGAGGCATTCGGAAGCACGCTTCCAACGAGCGGATCGCCGGAGGCGTGCCGAGCCAAGATTTCACTTGACGCTTGCGCCGCGCCGGTTCCGGGACTACCATCGGCGTATCGTGAAAAAGTTCCTGCCTCTCCTTTTTCTGCTGGTGTTTTTTTGCAGAGCGGCGAGTGCGCAGGTAGCGGTCGGTCAGAACCCGTCAAATCCGGCCAGTGTCACCTTGCGCGGGCAGGTGTACATGCCTGGCGGCTCGCCGTATGACGGCACGGTGGGCCTGCGCATTCAGCTCAGTGGCGAGGACGGCCGGCGGCCCCCCGATTCCTTCTTCACCGACTCGAAAGGCGGCTTCGTCATTTCGGGCATGAGCCAGGGCGCCAGCTACACGTTGGTGGTGGAAAGCGACGGCAGGAACTGGGCCACCACGAAGCAAATTATCTGGGTGCTGGGCCCGCGCCCGTACGTCACGCTGCAACTTCGCGCCTTGGAAAGCACGCGGCCTGCGACGTCGCCGGTCAGCGTCGCGGAATTGAACCAGAACGTGCCCCGCAACGCGCGCAAGGAATACGAAACCGCAGTCGAGCAACTGACCGCGGGCGATACGGCGCGCGCGCGCAAGGGGTTCGAGATGGCCATCGCGCTGTATCCCGATTTTGTCGAGGCGCGCAGCGAACTGGCCGTGGTGCTGATGCGCGAAGGCAACCTTGCGGGCGCCGAGATTCTTCTGCGGCGGGCCATCGAAATTGATACCGCCGCCGTGCACCCACAACTCAATCTCGGTCTGTGTCTCTACCGGCAGCAGCGTTATTCCGAAGCGCTGCCTTTTCTCGAACGCGGCGTGCAGCTCCAGCCGGTGAATCCCAATGGCAACCTCGTCCTCGGAATGACGCTGGTGATGGCCGGCGACGATGGGCGCGCGGAACCCGTCCTGCGTAAAGCCTACGAGCAGGGGGGCAAGCGCTACGCCAAAGCGCAGCTCTATTTGTCGCGCATCTACACGCGGCAGAAAAAATATGACCGCGCGGCCGAGGCCCTGGACGTGTATCTCCGCGATGTCCCCGACGAGCCCAACGCCGAATCTCTCCGCGCTACGCTCGTCAAGCTGCGCGCCGCATCGCACCCATAGCCCAGATTTTTCACCGCAGATTCCGTTTGAACATTGAGTGACGGTGGGTTTCTCTGCGCCCCTCTGCGGTCTCCGCGTCTCTGCGTTAGGTCTCTCTTGCTAAAGATGAGTTGGCCTGGGCACACAAAGGAAAAGATAACGCGGAGTCGCTGAGCGCACAGAGGAACGCAGAGAAGGACATGCCTGCCAAAAATGAGCCGGCGATCGTGGCGAGGAATGCGGGCTAGATCGACAGAGCGGCAACGCGGCAGCAATCTCCCTGAGAGGCGTTCCCTTCTTGCATTCGCGCACTGAAAAAACTAGCATCGTGGCTGCATGCGAAAACTCCTGGTGAGTTTCCTTTTCCTGACATTGTGTTGCGGCACGGCCGCGGCGCAAGGCTCCGGCAACAAGGCCGACGTGCGCGGGCAAGTGTTTCTGCCAGATGGCAGCCCGGCGCAACTCGTCGTGCGCATTCAGCTCACTGGAGAAGACGGCCAGCGTCCGCCGCAATATTTCTACACGGATTCGAAAGGGGCCTTCGGCGTGCGCGACCTGCTGCAGGGCGCGCGTTACATCTTCGCTGTGGAGTCTGACGGGAAGAATTGGGCCGCGACCTCGGAACTCGTCTTCGTGCCCCAGGGGATGGAGCCGTTCATCACCATCCACTTGCGGCCGCTGCTGAGCTCGCCGCTCCCTGACCGGCCCAGCATCAGCGCCATGGAACTCAACCAAATCGTGCCGGCCACTGCGAAACGCGAGTATGAATACGCCGTGGCTTCGCTCGCCGCCGGCGACCTGGCCCGCGCGAGCAAACAGCTTCAGCACGCCATCCAGTTGTTTCCGGACTTCGTCGAGGCGCGCAGCGAGCTGGCCGTAGTGCGCATGCGCCAGGGAGATTTGGCCGCCGCCGAAACTCTGCTCCGGCGCGCGCTGGAAATTAACGGGGCCGCGGTGCGTC
>DASYRO010000446.1:0-2879 GCA_036004385.1 Candidatus Acidiferrales bacterium | reverse complement strand
TGGCCCGCGACGGTTACCTGCGCGTCGCTCGCGACGGCCGCATCCACCTTTCGCGCAAGGGCCGCGAAGTCGCCGAGCATCTCGTCCTGCGCCATCGCCTCGCAGAAAAATTGCTCACTGACGTCATCGGCGTGGACTGGTCCAAGGTGCACGAAGAAGCCGAACGCCTTGAGCACGGAATGTCCGCCGAGGTCGTCGAGCTGCTGCTCAAGCGTTTTGGTGCGGAAAGCGCCTGCCCGCACGGCGTTCCGCTCAAAGGCGGACACGCGCAGTTGCGCCGCAAGAAATCAGCCATGCCGCTCAGCGAAGCCTCTGTCGGCGATACGGTCGAAATCCTGCGCGTGTATGAGAAGGATCCAAAGTTTCTCGAATTTGTCGCTGGGCTGCAGCTTCGCCCGGGCGCGCGCGCGCGCGTCCAGCACCGCGAGTACGACGAAACGATGACGCTGGCCATCGCCGGGGGTCCTGCGCAGCGCACCTACCTCGGCAAACCCGCGACCTCCCGCATCTGGGTCCGCCGCATTTCGTGACATATGGAGTGCGGCGGCCTGCCGCCGCTTTGCCGTTGCCAGGCACATGTAGCGGCCACCTTCAGGTGGGTGCCACCGCTTTTTGTCTTTCAGAGCTCGACAATCTTGCCGGGGCGAAGAATCCCTCTTTGATACGTGCCCGTGCGAAATCAGCGATAATACGCAGCATGGTCCCCGGCGCTCCTCGAGAAGCTCGCTGGGCGCAGCCTGTGCCGAAGCGCTCCTATTCCACGCGCGACATCGAGCGCCTGCTGCACTCCGCCTTTCCGCGCTTCCGCGTCACGGAATTGCGGCGGCTGGATGGCGGCCTGCGCAATGCCAATCTTCGATTGCGTCTCGATTCGTCGCGCGATCAAATCGTTCTGCGCATCTATCAGCACGAGGCGTCGATCTGCCAGAAAGAAGTCGACCTGAATCGCCTGGTGGCCGGTTCGGTTTCTGTCCCGGAAATCATTCACGCGGCGCCGCAGGGCTTGGATGGGTTTCCTCCATTCGTCGTGATGCGTTTCGTTGAAGGCATTAGCTACCGCGAATTGACCCACAGTGGCAACGCGGGCGCCATTGCGCAAGCCGCCCGCTCCGCCGGCGAAACTCTCGCCGCCATCGGACGCTTCACCTTTCCGAAGTCCGGCTGGCTTGGCCCCGGCCCGAGCGCCGGCCCACCCTTGCTTGAAGGCGACGACCCCATGCCGCGATTTGTGGACTTGTGTCTCGCCTCGCGGGAGCTGCAAGCGCGCATGCCCGAGAACTTGCGCCAGCGCACATCTGCGCTGATGTGGTCAGCGGCGCCTGAACTTGCGCGGCTTGGCGAATCGCATCTTGTCCACGGCGACTTCAACAAACGCAACCTGCTCGTACGCCAAATCGCGGGGAAATGGTCTGTGGCCGCTGTCCTCGATTGGGAATTCGCGATTTCGGCGTCGCCGCTGAATGATGTCGGCAACTTCCTGCGCTACGAGCGATCTGGAGTCCCTCGCGCCGAGCCCCATTTCTCCGCAGGCTTCGTCCACGCCGGCGGCGCGCTGCCCCAAGATTGGCGCCGCGTCGCTCGGCTCGTGGATCTCACCGCCCTCTGCGAAAGTCTCACCCACGACAGCGTCCCCGATTCCGTCGCGGTAGAATTGGTTGAACTCGTCCGCGCGACCGTCGAATCCCGCGACCCGCAGCTCGCGTGACTCCCTTGAATTTTCCCGCGCTCGGGAGTAACGTTTCCTCCCTCCCAGTCGGCTTGGTCTGAATCCTTACGTATTCGGTCGGTGGAGGCGTCATGTCTGCTGAAATCCAAGTGCGCGTGAACGGCCGCCCGCAGCAGAGCCAGGTCGAACCGCGCATGCTGCTGGTCCACTATCTGCGCGACGTCCTCGGGCTGACCGGTACGCACGTTGGCTGCGAGACGTCCCTGTGCGGCGCCTGCACTGTGCTGCTCGACGGCCGCGCGGTGAAATCCTGCACACTGCTTGCCGTGCAGGCCGACGGCGCGAGCGTCACCACCATCGAAGGCGTGAGCGGCCTGAACGGCGGTAATGGACTCCATCCCGTGCAGGAAGGTTTCTGGGAAAAACACGGCCTGCAATGCGGATTCTGCACGCCGGGCATGATTTGCGCGTCGGTGGAACTGCTCAGCAAAAATCCCAATCCGTCGGAAGAGGAAATACGTCACGCGCTGCACGGCAATCTGTGTCGCTGCACCGGCTATCAGAAAATTGTCGAAGCCGTGCGCTACGCCGCCGGCAAAATGAAATCGCGCAAGCGGTAATGCGAGCACTGTAGCCCGCCTCTTCAGAGGCGGGGCTTTGATTACGAGGTGAAGATTTACAATCCCCGCGTCTAAAGACGCGGGCTACAGTGCGATTTAGATTTGACGATTTTGGAGGCATCCGTGGCCACGGCAACCAAATTCATCGGCAAGCCGCTCAAGCGCAAGGAAGACCCGCGCCTCATCCAGGGCATCGCGCATTATGTGGACGACCTCGTACTCGCCGGGATGTTGCATGCCGGATTTGTGCGCAGTCCGCACGCCCACGCCAAAGTAAAATCCATTGACACGTCCAAAGCGCAATCCGCGCCGGGCGTGGTCGGCGTCTTCACTGCGGAAGATTTTCGCGGGCAGATCGGCATCGTGCCCTGCGCCGCGCAGCTTCCCGATTTGAAGGGCGCGCCGCGACCTGTGCTGGCCACCGGCCGCGTGCGCTTCGTCGGGGAAGCGGTGGCCGTCGTCGTCGCCTCCGACCCCTACGCGCTGCGCGATGCAATTGATCTTGTTGACGTGGACTACGAGCCGCTCACGCCGGTGGTCGATCCCGAAAAGGCCATCGCCAAGGGCGCGCCGGTGCTCTTCGACTCCAACGC
>DASYRO010000445.1:0-6870 GCA_036004385.1 Candidatus Acidiferrales bacterium | reverse complement strand
CTCTTCTACTGCCTGCGCGAGCGCGAAGAAATCCTGAAAATATTCGAGAAGTATTGCGGTGCACGGCTGACCACGCACGCTTTCCGCATCGGCGGCCTGCAGTACGACACCTACGACGGTCTTGAAAACGAAGTGAAGCGTTTCTGCAAAGACTTCACGCATCGCGTGGACGAGTACGAGCAGCTCCTCACCGAAAACCGCATCTGGATCGGGCGCACGAAAGGCGTCGGCGTGCTCACCGCGGCGGAAGCCATTGACCTGGGCGCGACCGGCCCGGTGCTGCGCGGCAGCGGCGTGAAGTGGGACATCCGCAAAGCCATGCCCTACGCCGCGTATGAACAATACGAATTCGAAATTCCCACCGGACAGAACGGCGACACGTACGACCGCTATCTGGTGCGCATGCAGGAAATGCGCCAGTCCACTCGCATCTGCCTGCAAGCCGTCGAAGATATTCCCGCCGGGCCGATTATGGGCAAGGTCGGCAAGGTGCTGAAGCCGCCGGTTGGCGAGGTCTATCACTCGATTGAAGCGCCCAAGGGCGAACTGGGCTACTACATTGTGAGTGACGGCACCACGCAGCCGTATCGCGTGCGCGTGCGTCCGCCGTCATTCGTGAATTTGGAAGCGCTGGACAAAATGATCAAAGGACACTTGGTGGCCGACGTCGTGGCCATCATCGGCACGCTGGATATCGTGCTCGGCGAGGTGGACCGCTGATGACACGAATCACCGTCATCCTGCTCGCCCCGAGCGAAGTCGAGGGGAGCGAAGCGAAGGATCTCTCTTAATGGATGCGCTCGTCGAATTTCTGAAGACCTACATGTGGCCGCTGATTTTTGCGCTGGTCATTGTCGCTGTGCTGCCGCTGCTGGCCGGGTACGTCGTGCTGCTCGAGCGCAAAGTGATGGCGGACATGCAGGCGCGGCTCGGTCCCATGCGCGTCGGCCCGCACGGACTGCTCCAGCCCATCGCCGACGCCCTCAAGCTGCTCATCAAAGAAGACATCATCCCCGAAAACGCGGACAAGCTCGTCTTCTGGTGCGCGCCGCTGATTTCGGTGACGGCGGCGATGGTCGCCTATTCTGCGCTGGCCTTCGGCCCGTTCTTCCAGATTGCCGACCTGAATATCGGCCTGATTTTCATTGTCGCGGTCAGCTCCATGGGGATTTTTGGAATTATTCTCGGCGGATGGGCTTCGAACAGCCACTATTCGCTGCTGGGAGCGTTGCGCAGCACCGCGCAGATGATCAGCTACGAAACGGCCGCGGGCCTTGCGCTCGTCGGCGGAGCGCTCCTCGCCGGCTCGCTTTCCATCCGGCAAATTGTGGAAAAGCAGCAGACTGACGGAGTGTGGTTCATCTTTTGTGCGCCGGTGGGATTCTTTCTCTACCTGGTCGCTTCCATCGCGGAGACCAACCGCGCGCCGTTCGACCTGCCCGAAGCGGAATCCGAGCTTGTCGCCGGCTATATGACCGAGTACAGCGGCTTCCGCTGGGCCATCTACTTCCTGGCCGAATACGCCAACATGATTGTCGTGGCTGGCATCGCCACTACGCTTTTCCTCGGCGGTTGGATGCGGCCGTTCGCTGGCGTATCGTGGCTGAATTTCTTGGATTTCTTTCCGCCGCTTTGCTTCCTCGCTGTCGCGGCGTACTGTTTCTACCGCACGCCGAAGCAGCCGGAGCCGATTCAAAGCGGCGTGATGGCCCTCTTCGGCGGGCTGTGCCTGGCGCTGGCGGCGGCGATGGCGCTGCCGTTCGTGCCGGCGCTCGCCGCGTCGAAGCCCGGTCTGCACGGCGCGTTCTGGTTTTTGTTGAAGGTGACGCTCTATATTTACAGCTTCATGTGGGTGCGCTTTACATTTCCGCGGTTCCGCTTCGATCAACTGATGCGGCTAGGCTGGTATTTCATGATTCCGCTCTCCATCGTCAACGTGCTGGCGCTGGGCGTGTTTGCAATCCTGCGAATGAGCGGCTGGAGCCTGTGGCCGGCGGTCGCGTTGACGTCTGGCGGCACGCTGCTCATCGCTATCTTATTGGTGTGGAATGCGCAGAAAAAAAGCCCCGGTCCGCTAGCCGGCATGACGGAGGCCGAAGGATAAAGCATGACTCCGGCGCAGATCAGCCAAATCGCGTTTTACTTTTTCGCCGCGCTGGCCATCCTGGGCGCGATCCTGATGGTGACCGTGCGCAACGTTGTGCACAGCGCGATTTTTCTGGTTACCTCGCTGCTGGCCACTGCCGGAATTTTCCTGACGCTGGGCGCGCAATTTCTTTTTGCGGTGCAGGTCATCCTCTACGTCGGCGGCATCATGGTGCTGTTCATCTTCGTCATCATGCTGGTGAATTTGGACGTGGCCCTGCACCAGGTGCAGTTTAACCGCCAAAAATGGGTGGCGCTGCTGCTGACGATTGCCATGGGCGGGCAGCTCGGCCTGGCCATCTGGTTCGCGCGCACGCAAGGAACGCTGGATATTCCCACCGGCCGCGCCGGAGGGCTGAGTCCGCAGAACGTGGAGCAGTTCGGCCTGGCGCTGTTTGAGAAGTACGCGCTGCCGTTTGAAATCGCCTCCGTGCTGCTGCTGGTGGCCATGATCGGCGCGGTGGTGATGACCAAGAGGCGCATCTAGGAGGCGCGAAGAAACGCATGGTGCCCATCGGCCATTATCTGTTCGTGAGCCTGGCGCTGTTCATCATCGGCGTCATCGGCGTAGTGACGCGCCGCAACGTCATCATCATCCTGATGTCCATCGAGCTGATTCTCAACGCCGTGAACATCAACCTGGTGGCATTTTCGCACCACTGGGCGAGCGTGGATGGCCAGATTTTTTCGCTCTTCATTATTACGGACGCGGCGGCCGAAGCGGCCATCGGATTGGGCATCATCATTGCGTTTTTCAAGAACCGCGAAACGCTGCTGGCCGATGAAATGGATTTGTTGAAGTGGTAGTAAGAGTGATTGGCATTCTGAGCGAAGCGAAGAATCTTGTGCCAGACAACTGGCGACTGAAAACTGATGCCTGACAACTTCTTTCTCGACAACATCTGGCTGATCCCGCTCTTCCCGCTGGCGAGCGCGACGATCATGCTGCTGCTCGGCCGCCGCCTGCCGAAGAAGCCCGTCAGCTTCCTCTGCGTCGGCACGGTGTTCGTCTCCTTCATGTTTTCCGTAGGCGCCGTCTGGCAATTGACGCAAATGACCGGCGAGCGCGTGCACCAGGTGGTGCTTTATCAGTGGGTGCCGGCCGGGCCGTTCCACATGACCGGCGGCGCGTTGGGCAACTTCGTCGCCGAGCTTGGTTTCCTGCTCGACCCGCTCTCCGCGGTGATGATTCTGGTGGTCACCGGCGTCGGCTTCCTCATCCACGTCTATTCCATCGGCTACATGCACGACGATCCCGGCTACTACCGCTTCTTCGGCTATCTGAATCTGTTCATGTTTTCCATGCTGATTCTCGTGCTGGCGAACAACATGCTCCTGATGTTCGTTGGGTGGGAAGGCGTGGGCCTGTGCAGCTACTTGCTTATCGGATTTTATTTCCTGAAAAAATCCGCGGCGGACGCGGGCAAAAAAGCGTTCATCGTCAACCGCGTCGGTGACACCGGCTTCCTGCTGGGCATTTTCCTGACCGCGGCGACGCTGGGCACCATCAAGTTCAGCGAATTCGGCGCCGCCATCGCCGCCGGGCATTTTTCCGTCGGTGACGCGACGATGACGGCCATCGCTCTCCTGCTTTTTGTCGGCGCGACGGGCAAGTCCGCGCAGATTCCGCTGTACGTCTGGCTGCCCGACGCGATGGAAGGCCCCACGCCGGTCAGCGCGCTGATTCACGCGGCGACGATGGTCACCGCGGGCGTGTACATGGTCACACGCACCAACGCCATCTACCAGCTTTCGCCGCTGGCTATGGAAGTCGTGGCCGTCATCGGCGCGGTCACTGCAATTTTTGCGGCGTCGATGGGCCTGGTGCAGAACGACATCAAGCGCGTGCTGGCCTACTCTACTATCAGCCAGCTCGGTTACATGTTCCTGGCGTGCGGCGTCGGCGCGTTCATCGGCGGAATCTTTCACCTGATGACGCATGCCTTCTTCAAGGCCCTGCTCTTCCTGGGAAGCGGCAGCGTGATTCATGCGCTCTCAGGCGAACAGGACATACGAAAGATGGGCGCGCTGTGGAACAAAATTCCGGTCACCGCAAGGACCATGCTCATCGGCTGCGTGGCCATCTCCGGAATTTTTCCGTTCGCGGGATTCTTCAGCAAAGACGAAATCTTGTGGAAGGCATTTTCCAGTGAGCTTGGGCGCAAACTGCAATATTCGCTATGGATCGTGGGCGCGCTTACGGCGGGCATGACCGCCTTTTACATGTTCCGGTTGTTCTTCATGACCTTTGCCGGGCGTTCGCGCGTGGACGGGCACGCCGAGCATCACATCCACGAATCCCCGCCATCGATGCGTTATGTCCTCGTCATTTTGGCCGCGCTTTCAGTTGTGGGTGGTTTTGTCGGCATTCCCGCAGCGATCAGCAGACTGGTTGGCCTCGGAGACATCAACGTGTTCGAGCATTTCCTCGAGCCGGTAATTGCGAAGTACGGCGGGGAAGTGATGGAAGCGTCGAGCGGCGCCGCGCACCAGGACCCGGCGGCGTATCTGCTCATGATCGTCTCGCTGGCAATTGCCGCATCCGGCATCTGGCTCGCCTACGTGATTTACCTGAAGCGCGAAGGACTGGCCGAACGCCTGGCCGCGAGCTGGAGCAGCGTGCACAACCTGCTCTACCGCAAGTACTACATGGACGAAATTTACGACGCGCTCTTTGTGAACCGCACCAAGGATCTGGCCAGCACGCTGGGCGCGTTCGACCGCACGGTGATTGACGGTCTCGGCGTGGACGGTTCCGCGTGGCTCACGCGCTTCACTTCGCGCGTCTCCATCTGGTGGGACACGTGGATCGTGGACGGCCTGGTGAACCTGGGCGCGCGCATCATCTGGCTCTTCAGTTTTCCCGTGCGCCTGGTGCAGAACGGCCTGGTGCAGAGTTACGCCCTGGTAATCGTGGTGGGTGTCCTGATGATTTTCGCTTTTTATCTAGCGCGGTAACTGTGAGGCGGAAGTGATGGAATTCTACGATGCGCACATCCTGAGCGTGATCCTGTTCACGCCGCTGGCCGGCGCGGTGCTGATGCTATTGGTGCCGCGCGAAAACGAAAACGCCCACCGCTGGCTCGGCAACATTTTCGGCTTTCTCGGGCTGGCCGTCTCCGTGCCGCTGGTGTGGAAATACGACGCGGTAGCGGACCTGCCCGCCGTGGCGCAGGCGTTCCACTTTGGCGAGCAGGTGAGCTGGATCCCCTCCATCGGCGCGGACTATCGCCTGGGCATCGACGGCATCAGCTACCTGCTCATCATGCTCACTACGCTGCTCGGCGCGATTTCCATTCTCTCTTCGTGGAGCGCCATCCGCACGCGCGTGAAGGAGTATTACATCCTGCTGCTGCTGTTGCAGACGGGTATGCTGGGCGTTTTCATGTCGCTGGACTTTTTCCTCTTTTACGTTTTCTGGGAAGTGATGCTCGTGCCGATGTATTTCCTCATCGGCGTGTGGGGCAGCGACCGCCGGCTCTACGCGGCCATCAAGTTTTTCCTGTACACGCTGGCCGGGTCCGTGCTGATGCTGCTGGCCATCCTTTCCATGTATTTCAACCACGCCGCCATGCACGCTGCGGCCGGCGGCTGTGTGCTGAAGACCGTGCACGAAGCCTACACCTTCAACATAGAAGTTTTGCTGGCGGTCGTACCGTCCTTCGGTCCCGTCCTGCAACAGTGGCTCTTCTGGGGACTCTTCTTCGCCTTCGCCATCAAGGTGCCCATGTTTCCGTTCCATACCTGGTTGCCGGACGCGCACACTGAAGCGCCAACGGCCGGCTCCGTCATTCTGGCCGGCGTCCTGCTGAAGATGGGCACGTACGGATTCCTGCGGTTCTCGCTGCCCATGCTGCCCTCGGCGGTGCTGCAATATAAGTGGCTCATCATTACCGTCTCCATCGTGGCCATCGTCTATGGCGCGCTGGTATGCATGATGCAGAAGGACATGAAGAAGCTGATCGCGTACTCCTCGGTCAGCCACCTGGGATTCTGCACGCTGGGAATTTTTGTGCTCAATCACGCGGGCATCGTCGGCAGCATCATTCAGCAGATTAACCATGGACTCTCCACCGGCATGCTCTTCTTGATTGTCGGCGTGCTCTACGAGCGCCGCCACACGCGCTTGATTTCCGAATACGGCGGTATTTCCACGCCCATGCCCAAGTTCGCCACAGTATATCTCATCGCCAGCCTCAGCTCGCTGGGCATGCCCGTGCTCAACGGATTCATCGGCGAGTTCACCATCCTCAAAGGCGCATTCGAAGACAACAAAATCTGGGCCGCATGGGGCGCGCTGGGCATCGTGCTCGGCGCGGCATACCTGCTGTGGCTCTACCAGCGCGTGATGTATGGCCCGGTAACCAACCCGGCCAACGAAAAATTGCCCGACCTGAACGCGCGCGAAATGGCTTGCTTCTTGCCGCTCATCGCGCTGTGTTTCTGGATCGGCATCTATCCCGCGCCGCTCTTTCGTATCCTCGATCAGCCGGTGAAGAAAATTGTGATGCAGTTCCACCCGGACTATTACAACCAGCCGGTGATGGCGCGGCCCGCTCCTCCTCGGGCGCCCACTGCGGCCCTGCCGGCCGCTTCGGCGGAAGGGAAGTAGGCGTAACGATGCCGACCTGGTCCGATCTCATGGAGAGCCTGCGGCAAGGTCTGCCGCTGATTAAGCCGCAGCTTCAGTTGACGCTGTGGGGTATCGGCATCCTGCTGACGGAT
>DASYRO010000444.1:0-2363 GCA_036004385.1 Candidatus Acidiferrales bacterium | reverse complement strand
CGTAGCGATAATTATTGATAGCCACGCGGAGCTTCTGATCGTCCGCGAGCGGCTGGCCCTTGTAGCGCAAATCGCGAATGCGCTGCCCGACCGGCTGCATCAGGTCCATCACATACTCCACGCCTTGCGCGCAATCCGCGTTGAAGCCCGGCAAGCGCATGCGCTCGCCTTCCTTGAGCGGCCATCCCGGAAAAAATTCCGCGGCGTGCTCGAGCACTTCGCGAAGCTGCTTGCCGTTCATTTCCACGGTGTACAGCGTGTTCTCGTAAATGTAGAGCCCGGCGATTTGGCGCAGCGTCACTTTCCCCGCGGGAATTTGGAGGCGCAGGAAAAACATCGTGGCCAGCGAAACGTCGGCCTTGCCGTATTCCAACTGCGCTTTGTGGATCTGGTCCACGAAGGGATGATCTTCGTAGCGCGCCGTCGAGCCATCGAGCGATTTGTCTGACGTGGCGATGGGCGTGTCGAGATATTTTTCCGTGGCGTCGTGATACGGCTGCGCGAGTTTCAGAATTTCCGGGTCTGCGGCCACGGCATCCGTCACCGGGATGGTCGTCGAGTGTTTCGACGCAATCTTCCAGCGCGCATCGGCGCGTTCCAGCTCCACATCCACGCGCGCCAGTGACTGTCCCCAATTTTTCGCCTGCACCAGCAGCACGCCGTTGATGATTTTTTCGGGCAGCTCGCGATGGGAGTGTCCGAACATGATGACGTCAATGCCCGGCACCTGCTCGGCAAGCGCGCCGACGGCGTTTTCGTTGGACATCTGGTCGGAATACGTTTCGCCGGTTTGCGGGTCGCGCTCCAGGCCGGAGTGCGCGATGACCACGACGACGTCGGCTTTCTTGCGTACTTCCGGAATCACGCGCCGCGCGGCGTCGGGGATGAGTTCGAACTGATAGCCTTTGTAGTTGGCGGGAATTTCCCAGCGCGGCACGCCCGGCGTGACAAAGCCCACAATCGCTACGCGCACGCCGCCGACGTTGCGAATGATGTATGGCGCGAAGCGCTCGACGCCGGACTTGTATCTTTGCCGCAGGTTTGCCGCCAGCCACGGAAATTTCGATTCGCGTTTCGCTTTCCACAGCGGCGCAAGCCCGAAATTGAATTCGTGATTGCCCAGCGCCATGGCTTCGTAGCCCAGTGCGTTCATGGCCGCGATGGTCGGGTTGGGCTTGGATGTGTCCTTGCGCGCGAAGTAATAGGCCAGCGGCGTGCCCTGGATGGTGTCGCCGGAATCGAGCAGCAGAACGTTCTTTTCTTCGCTGCGCACCTGCCGCACGAGCGTGGCAATTTTCGCCAAGCCGCGGTTGGCGGGCTGGTTCAAGTAGTAGTCCACGGGGAAAATATTTCCGTGCAGGTCGGTGGTGCCCAGCAGCGTGATGTGGACGCGCGCCGCCGGCGCCTGCGGCCACACGGGTACGATGGCAGCCGCCAACAGCAGGGCGGCGCACGCGAGGAAGAATCTGCGGGAAATGTGTTTCACGGGTTCAGGAGATGGGGCAGAGTTTCAGGCAGCGCCCAATCTGCACGCTGACGGCGACCAAATCGCCCAGCTCCTTGGGAGTGAAGTCGGGACCCGCGGCGGCCTGCGTCCTGCCCTTGCGTGAGACCTGGATGACGCCGATCACTTTGTTGTCCACGGAGACCGGCGCGCTCATGATTTTTTGAATGGGCTCGCCGCGCTGTTCGGTCAGCGGCACGGCTTCGAACACCGTGGAATGCTTGGCGATAGCGAAGTTGTTGATCACTTCCGGCCGCTTATCTCTCGCCGTGCGCGCGGCCAGGGCCGTGGTGCTGGTCACCGGGATGGTGCCGATGTTCTGCAATTTTTCCGGGACCACGAATTTCAGAAAGCGGTTCTCAAAAACCATTCCGAGTATGGCAACTTCGTCCGCTTTCACGCCAAAGGCGGCGGCGATTTGTTGTCCCAGCTTGCCCAGCGTGGGAATGGGCACGGGACCTCCGGCTTTCACCAGCTCGTCCACCACCTTGGTGACGTCGGCCACCAATTTGTCTGAAGCCATCCAGCGTCCTCCAACTGACAGGCGACGGGATATTATAGCTAAATCTTCCAGATGCAACTCCCAAATTGTTGGCTGCCTCCGGCTTGAAACTTGGAGTGCGGGAGCTTGCTCCCGCCGTGCCGTTCGTCGCACGTCAGACGGTTTGCACCGCGCAGAGCCACAAGGCACATTGCCGCCCATCCGGAAATTCTCAGGTCAATTTCGTTGCGATTCATCGGGATGAGATGCGACGTGAGGTACCGCATCCGCAGAGTACAAGAGCCGGCAAGATGCCGGCGCTACGCTTGAAAACGCAGAGCGGAATTCATATACTGATGCGCTCGCCCGGCCGCAATA
>DASYRO010000443.1:0-4058 GCA_036004385.1 Candidatus Acidiferrales bacterium | reverse complement strand
CTCGACTGCCCTGGACCAAAAACTCTCTTCGTCGTATACGACGGGCCATAGACCTGGCCTCCGAAATAATGGAATCCAACCGCGATTGTCAATGATTGCCGTTCCAGCAAGCCCCGGTTCGAATCAGCGCCACGCCATCTTCCTGAGTGCTCATTGCGCGACTGCCGACGTAACATTATATCTTTCGCAAACCGGGCAGAAAATGCGCGCGAAAGACGCCGGCTGACAAATCACCCGACGTGTGAGAAAATAAAGATGAAGTTCATTCCAGCCTGAAAGATTATCCCAGCCAATTTCCCGGCCGGCTGTCCCAGCCACAAATCAAAGGATTCGCAGTAGGCCCGCTTCGCAGGCCACACCGCACGTGAACGGAGCGGATAGGAGACCGCGACATGCCGAGTCAAGTGGTTTTGTTTTCCAACCCAGGATGCCAGGGCTGCGAGCAAGCGAAGAAATTTTTCAACGAGCAGGGCATACCCTTTGTGGAACGGGACCTCAGCACAGACGAAAACGCACGAACGGAGTTGCAGCGAAAGGGAATTCGTGCGACTCCGGTGATCATCATCGACGAACAAGTGATGGTCGGATTTGACGAAGGCAAGCTGAAGCGAATGCTGCAGCAAGCCGCGTGAGGCGCGGGGCGCAGGCCCCGCGCAAGGCAACCATTCAATTTACTGAAGGAGGAGAGATGAAAATCAAGGAAGTGATGAACTCCACCGTGGAAACGATTGAACCCGACGCGACGCTCCGCGTCGCGGCGCAAAAGATGAAAGAGCTCGACGTCGGCTCCTTGCCGGTGTGCGAGGGCGATAAGATCATCGGCATGGTGACCGACCGCGACATCGTCGTGCGCTCCACGGCCGATGGCGCCGAGCCCAACAGGGCGCACGTCCGCGAAGTGATGACCCCGGAAGTCGTCTGCTGTACACCGGAGCAGGACGTCAAGGCCGCGGCCCAGTTGATGGAAGAAAAGAAGGTTCGCCGCATCCCCGTCGTGGACGGGCAGCAGCATCCGGTGGGCATCTTGTCGCTGGGCGACGTGGCTGCGCGTTCGCACAATACGCGCCTGGCCGGCGAAGTCCTGAGCCAGGTCGCCGCGCATCCCCGCATTCAAGCCAAAGGGCGTCACTGACGGACCCGCACGGACAAAAGGAAGCGTGCTCTGCCGCTCGTGCGGAAGCCGCTTCCGGTCGGCCCGTGAATTGAAGTTGGAAGCGCGAAGCCCCGGTTAAGAGTAGCCGCGAGCTACGACAGACCGCGGTTACGAATCAGAGCGGGTGGCGGCGCGGGCGAACGGCTTTTCCACGACCGCGATTTTCTCCGCGTCGCCGCGCTCGATTTCGATGGAGCCTTTGAAGTAGGCGCCGTCTTCGATCATGATGCGCGCGGTGGTCAGGTCGCCCACGACCGAGCCGTCTTTCTTGATCTCGATGCGGTCGCGCGCGCGCAGATTGCCCTTCACCGTGCCGAAGACGACGATCTCGCGGGCGACGATATCCGCGCTGACTTTGGCGCTGGCGCCGACCGTGAGCTTGCGGTCCTCGAGCGAGATCAGTCCTTCAACGCTGCCATCCACGTGCAGGTCTTCGTTGCCGTTGATTTCGCCTTTCACGTGCAGGCTCGGTCCCAGGCGCGCGCCGGTGGTGGACGCGGGCGTGACCGGGCGGATTTCGTTTGTCATGGCAGTGCTCTCCTGTTTGATCTCGGGTGTAGATGAATACGGGGCGGTGGACGGCGCTACGGTGGGTCCCGGAGATGCCGGGACGCCGGCGGGCGCCGGGTGCGGTGCTTCAGGTTTCTTGCTGCCCCACATGATTTGACCCTCTGGCAGAGACGTGCGCCACGTTCAGGCGTACGGGACTGGAGGAGATGCAGTGTAGCCCCTGCTGCATTTCGTGGCAATCGAAAAATTACCAAAAATTCGCACGAATAAACAGGTGTACTGGCCTGGCACCACTGCCTGATGGGCGAAACACGGGCACAGGCTGCAAGCCTGTGCTACTACTTTTTCTTGGCCGGAGGAGGAGGCTTCTGAATCCAAAACGCCGCATCGCCCGCAGCGAACGCGGGAGAAACGTGGGACATCGCCGGGCTGACGACGTACAACTGGACTTCCGACGAGATGTAGGCGTCACGCGCGGTTTGTTGAATTTTTGCAACGCCCGCTTCGCCTTCCGCGCCGCGGACGGCTGTGGCATTGGCCAGCAGCGTGTCCATTTCCGCGAGAGCGCGCATGGGAACGAAGATCAGAAACGTCGGCCGCTCCATTCCTGTATCTACCTGGTAGACCACCCAGGGATTCGGCGACTTGATTTTTTCGTACGCGGCGGCCAGCGTTTTGAACGATTCGGTGAATAGGTCTTCGTGCCCCGGACGGACATGCACGATGACGATGCGCACGTAGCGCGTTTTCGATAGGTCGATGCGCTCCACGCGATAGCCCAGGTCGTCGCGCCGCATGGCGATAACGGTCTTCATGCTGGTCATGAGCTCGGCGATTTGCTGCACGCCGCGCGCCAGCTCCGGGTGCTTCGCGTAAGCATCGGCCAAAAAGCCGTGCGTTCGCCCCATTTGCTCGTAGGAATCAAAGGCATCGAAGAAAAATGAATTGGGGGCGCCGGTCCAGGCCTCCATCGCGATCCAGCAGTTGGGAGTTTTCAGCCGGTCAAAATCGCGAGAAACACCGGTTAATAGTTTTTGCTGCGCGGCGGCCTTGCCGGCTGGAAATTCCTGATGCACAAGCAGCGCGTATTTCGGCGGCACAGTAGATTCACAGGCGGGTATCGTTAGCGGCTCTTGCGCGAGCGCAGCACCCGCGCCTGCAAACAAGCACAACATTGTGCAGAATGAAACCGGCATCGCTCGCATAGAGAAGACCTCCGCCGGGCAGAGAGATCCTTCGCTTCGCTCAGGATGACAGCGAAAATCGATCCGCGTCAATATTTGCGCAGGACGCCGATGACTTTGCCCTGGATTTTGACGTCCGCTGCGGGGACGACGATGGGTTCCATTTGCGAGTTGGCGGGCTGCAGGCGCACCTTGCCCGGGCCTTCGCGGTAAAAACGTTTCAGCGTGGCTTCGTCGCCGCCGACCAGAGCGACAACGATTTCTCCGGCGTTGGCCACTTGCGACTGCTCCACGACGACGTAATCGCCGTCGAGGATGTGGTCGTCGCGCATGGAATCGCCCTTCACCTGCAGCACGTACACATTCTGCGCGCGCACGAAATCGCCGAGCGAGATAGTCTGCTTGTCCTCCAGCGCTTCCAGCGGGTGGCCGGCGGCGATGCGGCCGACCAGCGGCAGTTCCACGGCGCGCTCGATCATGTGCTCGCGGCCGGGCTTGGGCAGCGGCGTGACCTCAATACTGCGGCTCTGGTTGTAGCCCCGGCGCAGGTAGCCTTTGCGCTCCAGCGTGGCGATGTGCTTGTGCACGGTGGCCAGCGAGGTGAGCCGCTTGCCGCCGAAGCGTTTGTCCTTCAACCCCTCGGCGATTTCTTCGAATGATGGCGAATACCCTTTTTCTTCCGAAAAAGTTTTCAGGAAATCGAGGACTTGCTTCTGGCGCTTGGTCAGGACCATGGCACGCTCCTCCGTGGTTCCGGGAAAATGGCTAAGGCAGAATAGGCGAAGACAAGGCGAAAAGTCAAGGGGAAAGGTGACAGGTGGCAGGTGACAGGTAACAGGGGCAGGGCGGCACGTTCCGGTGATAGACTCCGCGTCGGAAATTCAAATGCTTTATCACAGAGACTCAGAGGACACAGAGAACATGTACAGGAAATTCCGAAGAAACTTCTCGCGTGGGCTCGCGATAGTGACGCTTGCGGCGGCAGGCCTCGCATGGAATGCTTCCGGAGAAAGCGCCCAGAGCGAGTCACAAGGACCGGCACAGCCGGCCAATCCAGCGGCAGTTGAAGCGTTGCGCGCGCAGGCGCGGGCGGCACTGGCGCGGACGTCGGGCGAGCTGAAAATTGCCGGGCTGAAAAACCCGGTGGAAATCCTGCGCGACACGTGGGGCGTGCCGCACATCTACGCGAAGACACAGGATGATTTGTTTTT
>DASYRO010000442.1:0-3591 GCA_036004385.1 Candidatus Acidiferrales bacterium | reverse complement strand
CGTGGCCACAAATTGAAATGACTTCGCGTTGTCAATGGTATTTCCCGGCGGACTGTTAATCGTAAATGTGAACGTCGCCGTGATGTGCAGAGTCAGCGTCGCCGACTTCGAGGTGTCCGCCACGCTCGTTGCCGTAACGGTGATGTTGTTGCCCGCTGTCGTCGGCAGAATTTGCGGCGCGGTGAACAGTCCCGTGCTTGAAATCGTTCCGCACGCCGAACCGGAACATCCCGTGCCGGAAACGCTCCACGTCACGTTCGTACTCGCGCCGTTGCCGGTGCTGCTGACGATGCTGGTGATCTGCTGCAACGCGCCCAGCTCCACGCTGGCATTCTGCGCCGGAGCGGTGATGCTAACTGCCACGTCGCTCGTGACCGTGACTGCCGCCGAGGCCGATGACGCGCCGTTCGCAACGCTGGTGGCGCGGATGCTCACGGTGACGGGGGAGGGAAGAATGGCCGGCGCCGTGTACACCCCCGCCGCGCTGATCGTGCCCACCGTGGAGTTCCCGCCGCTGATGCCGTTCACGCTCCACGTCACCGCCGTGTTCGACGTGCCGGAGACAGTGGCGGTGAACGGCTGCTGCGCGCCCAGTAACACATTCACCGATAGAGGCGATATCGTGACGGTAATGGTTGGGGGTGGAGGCGGAGAACCACCGCCGCCCCCTCCGCCACACCCGGCCATCATCGCCACAAGTGCGAGCGCAATGGAAATCGCCGCAGTCCCGCGGTGATTTTCCCGGAGTCCCTGATACTGCTTTGGAGTTAATTCGAAGTCGTTCAAACCAGCCAGCCCCACGCGAGCGAGAGCGGAGATTCTACCACACCCCTTGGAACCCGACATCTCGCTGCGAGTTGTCCTGCCAATCTCCCCGTTTTTCGATTTTCGCTTTTCGGTTTTCGATATAATTACCGCATGCCTCGCGCCGAGCATGCGCACCGCGTGAAAAGCTACTCCGCTTCCACGGGCTACGTGTATCAATACTATTTCGTCGAGACCCAGAAATCCCGCCGCGGCCTGCACGCGGGCACGGACTATGTGTACATGGTGGCCATGGACCGCGGCGCGGCCTTCCCGCTGCGCGTCTTCGTGCGCCGCGAAGCCGCCCGCCAGTGGAGCAAGAAGACGGGCCGCGAACTGAGCGGCACCGAAGAATACGCCGCCGCCAAAATGCGCCTCTTTCAAGCCTTCGACGAAGTCGAGGACCTTGCCACCGCTCGGCCGGACCTCACCGTGGATGACTCCAATCTCGAATCCCTTCTCTCCCAACTCGACCTTTAAACCTCGCCCCTAGCGCACAGCCCCTATCCCCTGTACCCTTTGAACCAATTTCTGCCCCTCGGCGTCTTGTAGAGGGAGTCGAAATGGATGCGCTGGTGGGCACTTATCCGGAAGCCGTGGTGATTCTGGACCCATCGCTCGAACGCGAATTCGAAGAGCGCCTGGCGGATTCCTCCGCTCTGGCGTTCCGCGTCGCCCTCGGCGTGCTGCGCAATCGCGACGACGCCGAAGACGTCGCCCAGGAGGCGTTCCTTCGCGCCTACCAGAGCTTCGCGCGGCTTCGCGACCGCGAACGCTTCCGTGCCTGGCTGGCGCGCATCACCTGGCGGCTGGCGCTCGATCGTATCCGCTCCACGCGCCGCCGCGAAGCACGCGAGACGGTGGTCATGATGGAAGATCTGAACTCGCCGCAACGCACCGTGGAAGACGTTCGTGCCTCCCGCGAATTCGAGCAGCGCCTGGCGCGGGCCCTGGACGCGTTACCGGAAAAGTTACGCGTGGTGCTCGTGCTCTCTGCCATCGAAGGCCACGACGTTAGCGAAGTCAGCCGCCTGCTCGATGTGGCCGAGGGCACCGTGAAGTCGCGCCTCTTTCACGCGCGTAAGAAATTGGCGGAGATGTTGCGATGATTTGCGAGCGCTTCAAAACCCGGCTGAAGGATTTCGCGCTCGGTGCGGACGACGCCGAATTCCGCGCGCATGTGGACGATTGTGCGGCCTGCCGCGCCGCACTCGATGCCGAGCGCGCACTTCTCGCTTCCATTGACCGCGGCCTCGCGCAGATGGTGGAAGGCGAACCCTCCGGAGATTTCGCCGCGCACGTGCGCCGCCGGATCGAGCAGCAAGCCGCCACGCCGCGCCCGTGGTTTGCCGGATGGGTGCCGGTCACCGCCGCCGCGCTCGCGCTCACGGCGCTGGTGGCGTTTTGGATGATTCGCCGCACAGGCGGCGTACCAGACCAGGCGAAAGAAAAAGCGCCGCCGGTGAATATTTCTAAGCCGCCGCGCGAGCCGCAAATGGCCGGGAAGACTCCCCCGGTTTCGCCGCCTTCGAATACCGGCAGTGTGCAAAAGCATCGTCCGCCACGCGAGCCGCAGATGGCGGCGACGCCGTCACGTCCGCCCGCGTTGACGAACCGTCCTCCTCGCGAGCCGCAAATGGCGGCGAATCGCGAACCCGAAGTCCTCGTGTCGCGCGGACAGTTGGCAGCCGTCATGCAAATGTACAACTCCGTTTGGAACGGAAAGGCCGACGGTTCATCGCTGATTGCGCAGGCCGCGCCTGTCGAGGACGCGCTGAAACCGCTGGTGAGAGACGAGCTCAAGATTTCTCCGCTGGTTATCGAACGATTGAGCGAAGAAGGACAATCCAACAGCAGTCCGGAAAAGCGGTGAGCAAATGTATCGGAATTTCAGTCGTGCAACTCGAAGGGAGAACACAATGAAGATGACACGCAGTTTGTTGGCCGGCTTGGCGCTCGTCCTCGCTTTTACTGCCGCTGGCGCGGCGCAGGAGAAACCCAAGGCCATTCCCGAAAGCCCGCTGAAGATTCTGGTGGTGTTCAGCGAATATGACGGCGACAAGAAACTGAACAGCATGCCCTACACGCTTTCGGGAGTTTCCGCTGAAGAGAGAAACCGTTCCATTGGGGCCAGCCTGCGCATGGGCATCAAGGTGCCCGTGCTCACGCAGGGCAAGGACTCTCCGCAGGTGACCTACCTCGACGTCGGCACGTTCATCGATTGCAAGTTGGTGCGTCACGAAGAAGGGCGGTTCTCGCTGGAGTTCACCGTTCGCCGCTCATCCGTGTACATGCCCCCGGGCGTCAGCGGCAAGGAAGCTACGTTCACCGCGGGCGAACTCAGCGGCCGGCCCGTGCTCCAGGAATTCTCCGGCGGATTCACGATTATTCTTCGCGACTCGGAAACCAAGCAGGGCATGGTCGCCACCGATCCGCTCACCGGGCACCAGCTCAAAGTGGACGTGACGCTGAACGTGGTCAAGTAGCGCGGAAGCAAACGCAGCTTCTTCCAAAACGAAAAAAGCGCGCTCGACTAGATACAGGCCAGAGATTTGCAACCGGAAGGCAATGTACAGGCATGATAAGTATGCTTTTCTAGAACCAATTCCTTCATTACTCGAGCCGGTTTTGCCAAAAGAAACCACTTGACTGCGCTCTTTCCCGAAGTGGAATTACTTGCAAGACACATACTGTTTTGATTTCCCTCACTTAGTCTGTAACGGACTGAAAAAGAAAAAGAGAAATTTCCGGATCGAGCCTCTTTCAATTGGCATTCTGCTTGCTTTC
>DASYRO010000441.1:0-4785 GCA_036004385.1 Candidatus Acidiferrales bacterium | reverse complement strand
CCGCGCCTACGCGCAGTCTTACAAGCCGTTTCTCCAGTTGCTTTTGCGCCATCCCGCGATTCGTCTGGGGCTGCACTACTCGGGTTGCTTGCTCGAGTGGATCGAGGAAGCGCATCCGGAATTTTTCGAGCTTCTCGGCCTGCTCGTGCGGCGCGGCCAGGTGGAACTGGTCGGCGGCGGTTTCTACGAACCCATTTTGATTTCCATTCCTCTGGGTGACCGACTGGAACAAATCCGCCGCATGAGCGACTACCTGGAACAGCATTTTGGTCACCGCCCGGAAGGGGCTTGGCTCGCGGAGCGCGTCTGGGAGCCGCAGCTTCCATCCACGCTTGCGTTGGCCGGCATCCGCTACTCGTTGGTGGATGACGTTCATTTTCTGGCCGCAGGCTTTGAGCTCTCGGAACTGCACGGCTCCTATGTTGCCGAAGACCTCGGCTCATGCGTGAAATTAATTCCCGGGCTCAAAAAACTCCGCTACCTCGTACCCTTCGCGACGGTCGAAGAAAATATTTCGTTCCTGCGCGCCTATGCTGCAGAACATCCCGGAGGCCTCGCGGCCATGGGCGACGATTGCGAAAAATTCGGCGTCTGGCCGGGCACGTGGAAGCACTCTTATCAGGACGGCTGGCTGGAGCGCTACTTCACCGCGCTGGAAGAAAATTCCGATTGGCTCGTTACCGCCACTCCTGGCGAATACCTTGCCGCGCACGCACCGCTCGGCCGCGCCGACCTGCCGACTGCTTCCTATTCGGAAATGATGGAGTGGGCGCTGCCGACGAGTACGCGCCAGCGTTTCCATCAGCTCCAGCAGGAATTTTCGAATCGTCCGGACGTCGCTTCGTTCCTCCGGGGGAGTTGCTGGCGCAGTTTCTTCAGCAAGTACAGCGAGGTGAACCTGCTGCACAAGAAAATGCTGCATGTTTCCGGAAAGATCCGCCGGCTCGCCGCTTCGACGCGCCGCGGCCTGCCGCTGCATCGCGCGCTCGACGACGCCACCACTTATCTCCTCCGCGGGCAATGCAACGACGCGTACTGGCATGGCGTGTTTGGCGGGCTGTACGCGCCCCATCTGCGCACGGCGGTTTGCCGCGACCTCATCCGCGCGGAAAAAATCGCCGATGCCGCGGAACAGGCGCGCACCGGCTATGCCGAACTTTCCCGTCTCGACTTCGACGCCGACGGCTGCGAGGACTTGTATCTGGTCACGGAAACTTTTGCCGCGCTGTTTCGTCCTGTAGACGGCGCCACGATGCCGCTGATCGACTATCGCCCCAGCGATGTCACGCTGATCAACTCTGTCCAGCGCCGCCCAGAGGCCTACCATGCGCGCTTGCGCGAAGCGGCTTCCGGCGGCGCGCACGCCGTGGCGTCCATCCACGAGCAGCTCAAAGTCAAAGAGCCGGGCCTTGAAAAGCGCTTGCGTTACGATCTCTGGGCGCGCCACGCGTTTCGCCTGTTGCTTTTCCCGCCGTGGAAGACACCGGCGGATTACGAATCGCTCGCGCTTGAGGCCAGCGCCGATTTTGCTGCCGGCGCGTATACCGTGGACTCCGCGTCGGCCGAAAAAATCGAATTTGCGCGCGAGGGTTCGCTCGTTTCCGCGTTCGCGCGGGGAAACGATGCCTCGACGGGCGCGCGCCTGCGCGCATCAAAGACGTTTTCTTTTTCCCGCGCCGAAAACGCCTGCGAAATCGCATGCGACCTCACTCTTTCTCATGCGTATTCTGAGCTCGTGCGCCTGCGCGTCGGGCTGGAGATGATTCTGAATCTTCTTGCTCCCGCGGAAGCCGACCGTTATTTTGTTTCCGACGGCGACCGTCATCCTCTGGACTTCTTCGGCGAACTCGCCGCGCCTGTAATGTCTGCGGTGGATGAATGGCAGAATGTTTCCGCGGTGCTCGATGCACCGGGCGCGGGGAGCTTCTGGATCGCGCCGATCGAAACCGTGTCCGAATCGGAAGACGGCTTCGAGCGCGTTTATCAAGGCTCCCAGATCATGCCCGTGTGGAGCATCGAACTCGCGCCGGAAACGCCATGGTCCGCGCGCCTAGCCCTGCGCCTCTCGACGGCTCGCTAGTCCGTTGCCCTCGCTGTGTCCCTCTGCTAGAGTCTTCTTCTCGGAGGTTCACGATGGCCGTCAGCAAAGAGCTTCTGGAAATCCTCGTTTGCCCGCTTTGCAAGACGCCGGTCAATCTGACGCCGGATAACCAAGGTCTGAAATGTTCCACGTGCCGTCGCGTCTATCCCATCCGCGATGACATCCCGGTGATGCTGGTGGATGAAGCCCGCATTGAAGCCGAATAGCAATCCCCGCATTCTGGCAGACCTTCCGCGCGGCGCGGAAATCCTGATCATTCGCCTGCGGTCTCTGGGTGACGTGGTCATGCTGACGCCAGCGCTGGCGGCGCTGCATGCCTGGCGGCCCGACCTGCGGCTCTCGGTTCTCGTCGAACCGTCCTTCGCTGCGGTTCTGGAAGGCAATCCCGCCGTTGCCGAAGTTCTTATGCATCGCGAATTCTTTACGACGGCGACGCTAATTCGCCGCCGACATTTTCCGGTCACCTTCAACCAGCACGGCGGCCCGACCAGCGCGTTCTTAACGTTCGTAGCGGGCTCTCCGGTGCGTGTCTGCTGGGCTCATTGCCAGTTTGGCTTCCTCTACAATCTGCGCATTCCCGACGCTGGTTCGCTCGACGCCCGCAAACGCTTTCATACCGTCAAGCATCGCCTCACGCAGTTTTATGGAGCAGGCTTGCCTGTAACTGACGTCCCTCCCGCGCAAGTTTTTCCGCAGCCCGATGCGATTGCTTCTATCGAGCAATTGCTCTCCGCAAACGGCATTGCCGCCGGAGCGCAGTTTGCTGTGCTGCATCCCGGCGCTGCCTATTTCACCAAGCGCTGGGCACTCGAGCATTTTGCAGTCGCCGCGCAATGGCTTCGCGCGCAGCACGGACTTGCCACGGTGGTCGTACTTGGCCCGGGCGATCGAGAGCTTGCTGCCAACGCCCGCAACATGTTCCCGCCTCCCACGCTAGTCTTCGATTCACTTTCTCTTCGTGAATTGATTGCCCTGATCTCCCGCGCGCGCCTTTTTCTCGGCAACGATAGCGGGCCCGCGCATCTCGCCAGCGCCACCGGCCGCCCCGCCGTCGTGATTTTCGGTTCCAGCGATTCCGTCACGTGGCGACCCTGGATGGTCCCGCATCGCGTCGTGCAGAATGATTTTCCATGCAATCCTTGCCCGGGTGATCGCTGCTATGCATTCGACGTGCCTCGTTGTATTCTTTTCGTCACGTTTGAGCAGGTGCGTGACGCCTGTGACGCGTTATTGAAAGAAACGCAATCGATCGTTACCGTCGCTTTGATTTGAATCGCTTAGCGCCGAAACTGACTGGCAACTGAACACCTCATGCCTAAATCCAAGCGCGAAAAATTCTCCCGTTCGCGTCTCACTCGCATTGTGAAATCCTTTCGCGGGCGGCGTCTTGGTGTGCTAGGCGACTGGATGCTGGACCGCTACCTGTGGGGCCGAGCTACGCGTCTTTCGCCGGAAGCCGCCGTGCCCGTGGTGGAGTTTGAGAAAGAAGAGTTGGTTCTCGGCGGCGCAGGCAACGTGGCCGCAAACCTGACTGCTTACGGCGCAAAGATTGTGCCTTTTGGCGCCAGCGGCAACGATGACTCCGCCGATGCGCTCCGCAGGATGGTTCGCAAGTTGGATATGGCGGAGAAGGGAATCGTGGAAGATTCGGCGCGCCCTACGACGCTGAAGACGCGCATCATTGCCCACCATCAACAAATCGTGCGCGTGGACCGCGAAACGCGCGCGCCGCTGCGGGCGGAAATCGAAGAGCTTCTGATTCGCCGCACCATCGCTGCGCTGCCGCGGCTGCATGCGCTCGTGCTTTCCGATTACGACAAAGGCGTGGTCACTGACGAGGTGGCCGCGCGCGTCCTGGGTGCCTGCGCCAAGCTCGGCGTCAAATCATTCGTCAAGCCGAAGTGGTCCATGCTGGCCACATATCCGGGCGCGACGGTCATCGTCCTGAACCGCGGCGAGGCCAGTTTTCTCGTTTCGCGCGCGCTCGACGACGACGCTTCCATCGAGCAGGCCGCTGTTCAATTGTCGGAAAAATTCAAGTGTCCTGGAGTCGTCATCACGCGAGGAGAGAAAGGAATGACCATCCTGGAGCATGACGCTGCGAAGGCCGTGCACATTCCGGCAGCGAGCCAGGAGCCGCCTGTCGGCCGCCTCGGCGAGCGCGCACACATGCATTCCACGGGGCGGCAAGTTTTCGATGTGACCGGCGCCGGAGACACGGTGCTGGCTACGTTGGCGCTGGGCATTTCCGCGGGGGCTTCTCTGCGCGAGGCTGCGATGATGGCAAACGCCGCTGCGGGCGTCGTGGTCGGCAAACTGGGCACCGCGACGGTTTCCCCCGCCGAACTCCTCGCTGCCCTCGGCGACCTTTCCAGCCGCTAGCACTTACTGTTCGCCGCTACGGCGCAAATCCCATGGACAAGTCTTTGCTCTCTACCCATAGCCGGACTTCTTTATTCCGGTAGTTTTTCACTTTGTCATTCTTGTCCGGAAAGGAAGAGAACGGGCTGAGCTCGACGACAATGATAACACCGCTTGCGCCCGCGCTTTTTTGCGCCGTTTCGATCTGATAACTTTTCACTGGCCCGTAATATCCCGACGGGCCCCAATCTTCGACGAAATCCTGCATCGTATAGCTGGGTGTCGGCTTCCAGATCTGATACGCCTTCGTCATGTCTTCCGCG
>DASYRO010000440.1:0-13292 GCA_036004385.1 Candidatus Acidiferrales bacterium | reverse complement strand
CACACCCACGCGATAACTGCGGTTCCCGTAGTTTTTTCGGCCGACATCCCCGCGAAGACATTTGCGGCCGTGTAGAAAAGGAAGCACACCAGGAGAATCGCTGAAAGGATGAACAGCTTCCGCAAATTTCCAATCCGGAGCGCCACGCGGCTGGCGACAAATTGAAAGTGCTCGTCCGCGTCCGCCACAACGTTTAAAAACCTGGCACGGTCACTGTCGGGAGAAAACTGCCCCCACATTCTGAGTCCCGACTCCGGAGCGGCCCTGTGGAATTTCTCCGCGAGAGACTTCAGTTCTGCGACTTGGTTGTCGCGGAGAAGCTGCAGGGCGTGGCGGAGGCGGAGCCGGACGGTGCTGGAAGTGATTCCCAGTGTCCGCAAAAATTCAAACACCCAGACAAAGATGACCACGACGAAAAATAAGCCGTAAAACGCGTAGAGCCTTTCGGCAAGGGTGGGCGGAACCCACAGTGCCCGGGGGTCCCAACCGACTGACTGTCCATCTTGTGGGAACATCCGCTGGTACCTCTACTCGGATGGACACCGAGGGAATACGAATTGTTCCGTCAGCGACGCGGTTTTGGGGCGTATTGGGAAGGCTGGGCACGATATATCGTGCCCGTGCAATACATGCCGGCCTGAAGGCCGCCGCTACACGAGTGGGCGCTGCGCCCCGACAAGAATCGCCGGGGCAGTCCGCGTCGTCCCGATCCGCTACTTCGGCTCCGTGTAGTCAACGTCCGGTGGTGGAGGACTGCCGCCGGGGCCTTTCAGGTAATGTTCCATCCACTGCATCATGCGCAGCGAAAAATCCAGGCGCGACGCGGCGCGGCGGTTGCCATGTTGTTCGCCGGGGTAGCGCACCAGGCGCACGGGCGCGTGATTCACCGTCTTCAGGTAGCGGTAGAGCATGAGCGATTGCGACGGATGCACGCGCGGGTCGTCCATGCCGCCCAGAATCAGCAGCGGCGTTTTATTTTTCTGCGCGTGATAGATCGGGCTGCGCTCCAAGAATTTCTGCCAGTCGTCCCAAGGGTAGTGCAGCGCGTGGACCAGCGTTTCCTCCTGCGGAATATCCGTTGAGCCGAACTTGGCGATCTTGTCGCTGATGCCGACGAACATCACGCCCGCGGCGAAGCGGTCGGAATAGAACGTCGAGCCCCACGCCGTGGCGTAGCCGCCGTAACTTCCGCCGGTGATGCCCACTTTGGATTTATCTACGAGGCCCGTGGCCACCAAGTGGTCAATCGCATCCACGTAGTCGTCAAATTCTTTTCCCGCAGGATCGCTCTGGCTCAGTTTGGAAAACGCCACGCCGCGGCCCGTGCTGCCGCGATAGTTGGGATAGAAAACGGCGAAGCCGCGAGCGGCAGCGACTTGTCCCGGCTCGACGTAGCTCGTCACCCAGCCGTTGGCGATGCGCGCTTCGGGCCCGCCGTGCACTTCGAGTATCAGCGGGTAGCGCTGGCCCTTCACTTCATCGAGCGGGCGGACGAGGATGCCTTCCAGTTCCAATCCGTCGCGCGCCTTGTATTTCACCACTTCCTGCACGGCAAGCCTACGTTGCGCCAGCCACGGATTGACATCGGTGAGCCGTTTGGGCTCCGCGTCGCCGTGCTTCATGGCGAAGACATCGCTGGGGCGATGGTCGGATTGCCCGATGAACGCGGTGGAAAGACCGTCCTTAGAGAGTGTAAACGCGGTGAGAATTCTGCCGCTCGCAGGGATAATCGTCTTGCGTTCGCTGCTGAGCGACACCTTGCCGAACGTGGTCGCAACGCCTTCGTTGCCGATAAACATTACCGTGTCATTGCCCTGCCAGGCGATGGTGCCGACGTGGCCTTCGTAGTTCGGGAGCAAATCCTTCGTCGCACCGCCGTTAGCGGGCACGACCACGAGTCGCCCCGCGGCGGGATCGTTGCGGTCCGCGGCGGATATCATGGCGAGCATTTTTCCGTCGGGACTCCACGCTACCTGGCCAAGTTTTCCCGGCGTTTCGATTTTCGCCAGGACTGCTCCGGAATCCGCGTCCACCACGTGCACCTTGCGGTTCATCAGGTCGTCGTCCACCAGCGGCGTCGGCGTCATCACCACAGCGAGTTTTCCGCCCGCGGGACTCCACTGCACGTCAATGGCGTGGCCGGGCAGGGCGAGCATTCTTGTTTTCGCGCCGGCCGCTACGGGTTCGACCACCCACACTCGCGCAACGCGAAGGTATTCTTCGTATACGTCCTGATTGAATCCGCGCTCCCGCCATTGGCGCCGCGCTTCCGGCTCCGGCTCGGTGGCGATATAAGCGACGCGCTTGCCGTCCGGGCTCCATGAATAATTGCTGATGCTCGAGTCAGCACTCCACACGCGCCACGCTTCTCCGCCGTCGGTGGGAATGACGTAAATCGAATTGCCACGGTCCCCCGCGCGCCGCGAAAGAAACGAAATGCCTTTTCCGTTGGACATCCAACGCACCGCGGAGACGTTTACGGCGCCGGTGATGAACGCGCGCGATTCTCCGTCAGCGCCAATGACGTGCAGCTCCGTCCACGCCGCGCCGTCGTCCTCCGCCATCGGGTTGCGCGGCACGCTCAGCACGTAGGCGATCTGCGTGGCGTCCGGCGAAATCACCGCCTCGCTGACCACGCGGATGCGCACGACGTTGTGCGGCGTCAGGACACTTTGCGCGGCCACCGGCGCAACGGCCAGCAAACAAATTATCAGGCAGCGCGTGACCACACGCGCGCGCAACGAAACGAGGGGAACATCGGTAATGAGTTTCATGATGGAAGTTCCTTTCTGCAGTCGTCATTCCAATTGTTTCCCCTTCGTCTCCGGCAGGGCCAAGGCCAGCATCGCGGAGAGAAAGAAGGCGCCGGCGAGAAGCAAAAAACCAGCTTTGAAGCTATACCGCTCCGCAATAGCGCCGACGGTCCACGGCGCGAGCGCGGAAAATCCCCGGCCGATGTTGTAGCTGAGGCCCATGGCCGTGGCGCGAATTTCAGTTGGAAAGAGCTCGGAGGCAATCGCGCTGAACCCGGAAAAAAACCCCGTGCCGAAGAATCCGACGAATGGCCCCAGAATCATCAGCCACAGCATGCTCTTTGCATTTCCGAAAATGGGCACGAGTGCGGCGGCAATCACCAGGTAGGTGACGTAACTGGCGCGGCGGCCGAAGTGGTCGGCGGCAAATCCAAAGAGCGTGTAACCCACCCATTTTCCCGGACCCATGAACAGCACCCAGCCCAGCGACGCGACGATGCCCAGTCCGCGCCCGCCGTCTTTTTCGGGCAGTGCGAGGTAGCCGGGAATCCAAGTGAAGAGTCCCCAGTAGCCAAACATCCCGCAGGCGTTCATGGCCGTGGCCAGCACGCCTTTCCAGCGGATGTCTTTGCGCCACAAAATCGCCAGCGAACCGGCTTGCCGATTCACGCGCTTCAGCCAGATTTGCGATTCGGGCACGTCGCGCCGGATCCAGAACACAACCAGCGCGGGCAGCACGCCAACAAAAAATACTGCGCGCCAGCCGAAGTTTGGAAGCACAATCAGCGTCACGCACGCGGCGATCATTTCGCCGATGGCCCACGCCGACTGCATCAGGCCCAGCGCTTTGCCGCGATGCTCGGCGGGCCACACTTCCGCGATGAGCGCTGCGCCGGTAGTCCATTCGCCGCCCATACCCAGGCCGAGCACGAAACGAAACACGGCAAGTTGCGTGATGCTGGTGCTCAGCCCGCAAGCAAAGCTCGCCAGTGAATAAACAAGGATAGACGCCATCAGCGCGCGCGTGCGGCCGACGCGGTCGGCAATCCAGCCGAAGGCCAGCCCGCCGATGGCTGAGGCAAAAAGCGTCAGCGAGTTGAGGAAGCCCGCCTCTTTCTTGCTCATGCCCAGCGCGATGACCAGCACGGCAAGCACCATGGAGTAGAGCATCACGTCCATGGCGTCGAGCATCCAGCCGAGCCCGCCGGCGATGAGCGATTTGCGCTCAGCGGGCGTGACGTAAGCGGGCCATTCGAGTCCAAAAATTTTGCGCGTGCCGCGCGGCGCGGGAAGTGAACTCGCAGTGGTGGGGTCGCTGCTCATGCGGGCAAATAAAGACGGCGCGCCATTCTACTGAATCTGCGGCGAGAGACCAAACCGCTCTTGCAGGCAGCGGTCATCTTTAGTAGTGTCGGGACAACAGTTGTCCAAATCTAGTCCGGGGAGGCAGCCATGGCGTTTTGCAGCAGTTGTGGAGCGAACATCGCGGAAGGCGCCGCGTTTTGTCCGCAGTGCGGCAAATCGCAGGGCGCAGCCGCCAGCGAAAATCCGGGCACTTCCAGCCAGACCGGTCTCGCGGAAAATGTGGCCAGCGGGTTGTGCTATGTGCTTGGCTGGATCACCGGCCTCATCTTCCTGCTGATTGATAAGCGGCCCACCGTCAAGTTCCATGCGGCGCAGTCCATCGTCGTTTTCGGCGGGCTGCAAGTGCTCAGCATTCTTCTCGGCATCGTCTTCGGGTTTGGAATGTTTGGTGGATGGTGGGGCGGTCACATGATGCTCGGAGGATTCGCCTGGCTGATCAACGCATGCCTGAGCTTGCTCATGTTCGTCCTCTGGATCGTGCTGATGGTCAAAGGATTCCAAGGACAGAAATTCCGCGTGCCCGTGGCCGCCGAATTCGCCGATCAACTCGCCGGCAAATAGTTTTTCTTCCTTGATCTGTGATTTAGAAATCTCCGCTTCTCGCGGTATCGCCGGTTTTGTAGCGCCAGGTTCGCGACGGTTAGGGTCCCGACCTGGCATTCAGGCTGGGACGAACTTGCCGGGTCTTCGACCCGGCGCTACACGTGTTGCCGGCTTTCTCTGCGTGTCTCCGGGTACTCTGCGCCTCTGCGTTAGCTTTCCATCCGTTGGCATTCTGCTTGACAATTTTTTTGTGAACCCGCATCTTTATTGGCTTTCCTCGCGTGCGGATTTTTTGCCGGGCGTGCGGGATTGAGCCGAGGAGTCCTTGAAAGTCCGCCTCTGTTACCACGACCGTTGTTTTGATGGGGCCGCGTCCGCGGCCGTATTCACGCGTTTCTATCGCGAGCGCATCAACCCGGGCGCGGAATTCCTGCTTACAGGCATGACACACAAGGCCACGCATCCGTTTGCGGGCAACGTCTTCGACGGCGACGAAAACGCCATCGTGGACTTCAAGTATTCCACTTCGCCGCGGCTGACCTGGTGGTTCGACCACCACCAGAGCGCGTTCCTTTCTCCCGCCGACGCCGAGCATTTCAAGCGCGACCGCTCCGGAAAAAAATTTTATGACCCCAATTACAAATCCTGCACCAAGTTCATCGCCGACATCACCAGCAAGCATTTCGGTTTCAATCCGGCGCCGCTGGCCGAGTTGATTGAGTGGGGCGACATCATTGACGGCGCGCAGTATCCGTCGGCGGAATCTGCGGTGCGCCTGGCCGAACCGGCCAAGCAACTCGCGCTGGTGATCGAAAACGCACCCGAATCCGGCCTGACGGCGGAACTGATTCCGGAGATGTCCGCGCGTCCGCTGGCGGAAGTGATCCGGCTGCCCATCGTCGCCGAGCACCTTCCGCCCCTGCTTGCGCGGCATGAACATTCGCTCGAAATCATGAAGCGGCGCACGGAAGCGCGCAACGGGGTGGTGTATTTCGACGTGAGCGAAGACGACCTGGAGGGCTACAACAAATTCATTCCCTACTGCCTGCATCCAGAGTGCATCTATTCGGTAGGTGTCAGCGCATCCGCAACGCGAGCGAAGGTCAGCGTGGGCTCCAATCCATGGAACCACGCGCCGGTGGAAAAAAATCTGGCTTCGATCTGCGAAAAATATGGCGGCGGAGGCCACCCCCGCGTGGCCGCCATTTCCTTCGAGCCGGATGACCTCCCGCGCGCCCGCCGGGTCGCCGAAGAAATCGTCGCCGAGCTGCGCAGCTAATCCGCTCTTTTCATCCCGCGAACGCGAACGATTTTGCTGTGGCTGAGCGGTAGCCTTGCGGTACTCTTTCTGCCACGGAGCGGGCGGCGATGAGCGTGTTTCCGGGTGAAGAGCGGCGGCGCAGCGGCCGCGTGCAGTCCGAGCGGCCCGTGTTGGTCACCACGGCGAACGGCGAGCCGCGCGTGCTCACCGCCTTTACGTTTTCCATCAGCGCGTTCGGTTGTGCGGCGCGGTGCACGTCCAGCCTGCCGCCCGGCACGCGCGTGAACCTGGAATGCGCCGGCAAGAAGATTCCCGCGAAAATCTCGTTTGTGTTGAAAAGTTCCGCCGCTGAAGGCTTCGAACTGGGCATCGCCTTCGATCAGGACGGCAGCGAATTCTGGGGCGAGAAATTCTAACTGTCTACTGACCAACACAGGCACGTCAGCATGCCGGTTCCACACCCCGGAAAGCTTGACAAGCGGAACTCCAATGGGCATCTTGTAAAGCATCACGCCAACCCAGCCCAGGCCAGATCGAAACTCCATAAATGGATGCACAACGGTGGGAGGTCCGTGATGATTCCGCAACCTGCCATACAGCAGTTCAGGGCATCTCTTCGAGGTCAGTCACTCTGTCCCGGCGAGCAGGGTTACGACACTGCCCGCACAATCCATAATGCCAGCATCGACCGGCGGCCGGCGATAATCGCCCGTTGCGCCGGCGCCGCGGATGTCGTTGCATGTGTCCGTTTTGCCCGTGAGCACGATCTTCTTGTTTCCGTGCGCGGCGGAGGCCACAGCATTGCCGGTAAAGCGGTCTGCGACGGTGGACTGCTGATAGACCTCTCCGGAATGAAGGGCGCCCGCGTGGATCCAGTTGGGCGTACCGTGCGCGCGGAGCCGGGTCTCCTGCTCGGCGAGTTCGACCGCGAGACGCAGGCCTTCGGCTTGGCTACAACAATGGGTGTGGTCTCGCGCACAGGAATCGCCGGCCTGACCCTGGGCGGGGGAATCGGGTGGCTGGTGCGCAAGTACGGACTCGCCTGCGATAACCTGATCTCTGCCGACGTAGTTACTGCGGATGGCCGCCTGCTCACCGCCAGCGCCACTCAGAACGACGATCTCTTCTGGGGACTGCGCGGGGGTGGCGGGAACTTTGGCGTGGTCACGTCGTTAGAATTCCGGCTGCACCAGGTCGGGCCTGTGCTGGGCGGTGGGGTTTTCTATCCCGCTGTGAAAACCGCGGAGGTCCTGCGTTTCTATCGTGACTTTACAACGTCCCCTCCAGACGAACTGGAAGCCCAGGTGGCAACGATCACGCTCCCCGATGTCGGACGCATGGTAGGCATTGCCGGCTGCTATTGCGGCCCCATCGCTGAAGGAGAAAAGCTGCTGAAGCCGCTGCGCACGTTTGGTCCGCCGCCAATTGACTTGTTGGCTTCCATGCCCTACGTCCAGATGCAAAGCATACTCGACCCTTTCTTTCCCGCAGGACGCCATGCTTACACCAAGGCAAACTTCCTAAATGAACTCAGCGACAAGGCCATCGATACATTCGCTGAATACGCGACTGCCCCATCACCTTACACGTCGGGGGTTCTCGAACATCTGGGCGGCGCGTTCTCCCGCGTACCGCCGGGAGAGACCGCTTTCGCCCACCGCCAGTATCCTTACAATTTTTCCATCTGGGCCAACTGGGTGGATCCCGCGGACTCGGAGAGGAACATTCGCTGGAGCCGTGATTTCTGGGATGCCATGCGTCCGTTTATGGGAGCAGGCACCTATGTCAACTATCTCGAGGACGAAGCTGACCCTCGCGCCCGCGACGCCTATGGCCCCAATTACGAGCGCCTGGTCGCATTGAAGAACAAATACGACCCTACCAACTTTTTCCGCATGAACCACAACATCAAGCCGGCTCAGTCGGCTCGGCGAGTGCGTGAGTCGGGCACGTGAATCCAACCAGAAAGTGATTCAGAAAGGTGGCAACCGCGATGCAAGGGCACTTTGATGAAAGCCTGGTGACTACGTCGAACGATTTGCCGGGCTACCGCGTGACGCGCAACCTGGGCATGGTGCGCGGCGTGGTGGTGCGGTCGCGGAGCATTCTGGGCACCATCGGCGCAGGGCTGCAGACCATTGTCGGAGGCAATATCACGCTCTTCACCGAACTGTGCGAGAAGACCCGCCAGCACGCCTATGAGCTGATGGTGCAGCACGCCGCCGAGCGCGGCGCCAACGCCATCATCGCCATGCGCTACGACGCCAATGAAGTGATGCAAGGCGTCACCGAAGTGCTCGCCTACGGCACCGCCGTGCAAGTCGAGCGCAGTTCGTAAAACGCGCCCACTCCGTCAGCCTGGCCCCGCGGATTCCGCGCGGATTTGACTTACTTGCCGCGACAGCCTAGGATGCGCACATGTCGCGCCGAAGTGGTGATGCCGGGCGGCTGTGCATCTGATTTCTAAAACTCAAATACGCGGTGGCTCTGTCGCCATTCTATGCCTTTTCATTTTCCGGGCCGAGGCTCGCGCAAAGAAAGACACTGGCTTCAATGAGTGAGCGACCTGGAGGCTTGGGCGGAACAGCTAAACGGAGCTGCACGCGCGGGACAGGTCCCTGCATCGGTGTTGAACAGGATTGAACGCCTTCTGAATCTGCGTCCCGGCGACTTCGGCCGCGGCGCGCTCCTCTTTTTCTACCTGTTCCTCGTCATGGCCTGCAACGTGGTGGGCAAAGTTGCCAGGGCCGCCCTCTTCTTAAATCGGTTCAGCGCAACACAACTTCCTTTTGCGGATATCAGCGTCGCCGTGGTGGTCGTGTTTGTTGCCGCAGCATATCTGCGTACCAGCCGCCGGTTGAGCCTGCGCAATCTGCTCGCCGGAAGCGCCCTCTTTTTCGCATCGAACTGCGTGTTTTTCTGGTGGATGGCGCACTTCCATCGGCCGGCGTGGCTTTACCCTGTCTTCTACATATGGGTGGGCGCGTACGGAGTGATCGCGCCGATGCAGGTGTGGAAGCTGGCGAATTATGTGCTCACGACGCGCGAAGCCAAACGATTGTTCGGGTTCGTGGGCAGCGGCGCGATTTGCGGATGGGTCTTCGCCGGCTACATCTCGAAGCTGGTGGCTCGCGGGCTAGGCACAGAAGCCTTGCTGCTGGGCATGGCAATGTCTCTGATCATCTGCGCGGGGCTGGTGTTTTTCATCACCGACCAGCGCCGGGCAGCCGCGGGCGAATCGGTGGAGAGCGAACACCCACGAGGAAAATCCAGCTTGAGCGAGAGCTTGCGGCTCGTGTTGTCCTCCAACTATCTGCGGGCCATTGCTCTGATGATATGTGCTTCTTCGTTCGTGGTCACCGTCACCGGGTGGCAATTCCTGGCCATCGCGGCAAAGGCCATCCCGGAAAAGAACGCCATGGCCATGTTCCTGGGCGACGTGAGTTTTTACACGGGACTCTTCGGCATCCTGGCGCAATTGTTGTTGACGTCGTGGTTCCTGCGGCGATTTGGAATTGGGCCGGCGTTGCTCGTGCTTCCGGCCGTGGTGCTCGCGGGCTCAACGGGATTGCTGATCTGGGGCACGCTGGCTGCGGCGGTGTGCCTAAAAGCCTCCGATCAGGTGTTGCGCTACTCGGTGGACAAATCGGGCATGGAACTGCTCTACCTGCCGCTGCCGAGCAAGGTGAAATTCCCGGCGAAATCATTTATTGATACGGTGCCGTTGCGGCTGGGCGATGGCCTGGCAGGACTCACCGTGCTGCTGTTTGCCACGTATTTGCATTGGTCGCCGCAACGTTTGAGCTGGGTGGTGCTCGTGCTCGTAGCCGGGTGGGGCTGTGCCGTGTGGTCGGCGCGAGGGCTTTACGTGGATACGCTTCGCGAAGGCATCCGCGAGCACCGGATGGACGCTGAACGGGCGTCCGCGGCGGTGCTGGATCGTTCCACTACAAACATTCTTGCGGACAATCTCTCTGCGAGCGACCCGAAGGAAATCCTTTATGCGTTAAGCCTCCTCCAGGTCGGACGCCAAGCGAGCATGCATCCGGCCGTGTACGGCCTCCTCAGCCATCCAGCGCCCGAGGTCAAGCAGAAAGCGATTTCCATTCTGTCCGCTGCCGGCGATCTCTCCGCGCGCGCGCAAATCGAAGAGTTGCTGACCGATCCGGACCTAAACGTGCGCAATGAGGCGCTGGTGTACCTCACGCATCACGCCCACGTGGATCCCTTGGCCAAAATCCAGGAGTGGAACGACCTGCCCGACATCTCCCTCCGCGCGGCGATGGCCGCCTTCCTGGCGCGGCCTGGTCCGGCGCAAAACCTGGAAACGGCGGGTCTCGTCCTCGACGGCATGGTGCAGGAGAGCGGCCCGGAAGGAAAGCCGGCGCGCATCGCGGCTGCACGGCTGCTCGCGGGGCTTCCCGAAGAATTCAACGCGCAACTCCTCTGGTTGATTGGCGACGAAGATCCGGAGGTGGCTCGGGAAGCCATTCGTGCTGTGGGCGCCATTCGCGCCAGCTGGCTGCTGCCCGCCGTGCTCGAGCGGATGAGCAGCCCTGAGTTCGCCCAGGCAGGAGCAGAAACACTTACGCAATTTGGAGAGGAGGTTGTGGAAACGCTTGCCGAGTTTGTGCGCGACGCCCGCGTGCGGGTCAGCGCCAAACTGGAGATACCCGTTGCGCTCGCGGGCATCGGCACGCAGGCCGCCGCGACCGTGCTGATGGATATCTTGCTCGAAACCGATACCGCGCTCCGTCAACGCATCATCGCGGCCCTGAACTCGATTCACCAGCGTCACCCCGAACTTCAGCTTGACCGCGACATGATTGAGATCGTTTTGCTCGCGGAAATCACCGGCCACTTGCGGTCGTACCAGATTCTGGGGATTCTCGGCGTGAGTCTGAAAAGCGACGACACGGTGGTGCGCGCGCTGCGCGAGTCCATGAACCAGGAAGTGGAGCGCGTTTTCCGGCTCTTGCGGCTGATGTTCCCGCAATATGATTTTCACAGCGCCTATTTCGGGTTGCAGTCCGCCAACCGCACCGTGCACGATAACGCGCTCGAATTCCTGGACAATATTCTGAAGCCCCAATTCCGCACCCTGCTCGTTCCGCTGCTCGATAACTACGTCAGCAATCAGGAACGCGTGGCGCTGGCCAACAAGACAGTGGGCTTGAAAGTGGAAAACCGCGAAGAGGCGGTGGCCGCGCTCGTAGGCAGCGAAGACCCGTGGCTCAAGTCCTGTGGAGTCTATGCCGTGGGTATGCTCGGGATCATGTCGCTCGAGCCGGAACTGGATAAGTGCCTGACGCATCCGGACGCGCTGCTGCGAGAAGCTGCGCGCCAAGCCAAGCTGCGTCTAGCTGCGCGCGCCGACGTCACCGGCGAAGCCGCCGCAAACGCCGCGTCCGGCGCGCCGTGACAGAAAAAGTCTTGACGCTGGCACGTGCGTCCAGAAAAACATGCATCGGTAATGTTTCTCAAGCGCATGAAAAGCACAAAAATCATCAAGCCGCTTTTGCGCGGAGAGCCACCCTCAACACAATCGACAAAACCGGCGCTTACCCCGTAAAATAGTCGAACCGTGTGGGCCGCTAGCTCAATTGGCAGAGCAGCAGACTCTTAATCTGCGGGTTCCAGGTTCGATTCCTGGGCGGCTCACCACCGAACTTCACATCCACTTGCACACCACGCAGATCGCCCGATGCGCCATTTTTTGATTGCGCGCGCCGCGGAGAGGCCTTAGGCTCGTAACTAGCGCCAGGGGGCGCATCCCGTCCGCGGAAAGGGCCGTGCCCACCCTGCAAGTGACGCCAAGGTTCTGCGAACCTCTTTTCAGCCTGACTCGGGCGGACTCCAGGCACGCAATGAAAGGAGATTCGTATGGACGCGAAGCAGCTGCCGCCTCACCCCAACCTCGAGCAATACAAGAAACAGGCCAAGGAGCTGGTCAAGGCCTGCAAGTCCGCAGGCGGAAAAGCGACGTGGGCCGGACTCGCCTCCCGGTTCGGTTTCACACCCGCGCAACTCCTGCAACGTCTCAAGCGCTACCATCCCCGGCTGCGCAAACTCCCGGAGTCTCGAATTCTGAATGCGCCGTTCACTCTCGCCGACGCGCAGTGGGTCATCGCGCGCGAGCACGCCTTCGACAGTTGGCCAAAATTCAAAAAATACATCGAGGCCAGCAATCGCGCGAGTTCTCCCGTTTCAAAATTCGAGCTGGCAGCAGACGCCATCGTTTCCGGCGACCTGGCCACGCTGAGGAAATTGCTGCGCGAGAATCCGGAACTAATTCGTGCGCGTTCCACTCGCGAGCATCGCTCGACCCTGCTGCACTACGTCTCGGCTAACGGTGTTGAAGATTTCCGTCAAAAAACGCCAAGAAATATCATCGAGATCACAAAACTTCTGCTCGAAGCCGGCGCCGACGTCAATGCGGAATCCGACGCATACGGCGGCCGCTCCACGACGCTGGGACTCACCGCAACGAGTTGTCATCCGGAAGAAGCCGGAGTACAGATTCCGTTGATGGAGCTCCTGATCCACCACGGCGCAATCATTGACGGTCCCGACGGCGGCAGTGAGGTCAACGGCTGCCTGCACAATGGGCGAAAGGAGGCGGCCGAGTTTTTCGCCAGTCATGGCGCGCGTTTGGATTTGGAGGGAGCCGCCGGCGTGGGGCGGCTCGACGTGGTCAAAAGTTTTTTTAATGACGACGGCACGCTTAGGCCTTCCGCAACGCAACAGCAGTTGAAAGACGGTTTTGCCTGGGCCTGTGAATTCGGACGCACTGCCGTCGTCGAATTCCTCTTGCAAAGTGGCGTGGGGCTGGACGCAAAGCTCAAGCATCACGGACAAACCGGGCTGCATTGGGCCGCGTACGGCGGCTGGGCGGACACCGTCAAGCTGCTTCTCGAGCGTGGCGCGCGGGTGGATGCGAGAGATGAAAATTTCGATGGCACGCCGCTGGAATGGGCGCTCTATGAGTGGGGCAATTCCCCTCTTTGGGCGGAACGCGGAAGCTATTACGAAGTGGTTGCGCAGCTGGTCCGCGCCGGCGCAAAGCTCGATCCGCACTGGCATGAGGGTGACAAAGAACGGCAACGCGCTCTGGATAAAGTGCGCTCCGACCCGCGCATGCTTGCGGCGCTCCGCGGTGCGCTGCCGCGCTAGGCCGAACCGCGCCGTGCCGTGTTTTGCCAACCTGCATCATCGGGACCCGTGCGTTCGCTGCCTATGCGCAGAACGTGGCCGTCCGGATCCTCGACCAGAAATTCGCAGAGTCCCCATGGGAAATTTTTCGGCGGCTCTTTGATCTTCGCTCCGCTCTTTTGATATTCGTTATAAAGGAGCATCACGTCGTCCACAAA
>DASYRO010000439.1:0-2534 GCA_036004385.1 Candidatus Acidiferrales bacterium | reverse complement strand
CTGGGCTCCGAGGATCCCTCGCTATGGTCGGTGTGGGACGCGACGCGGCCGGACGACGCAGCCCGCGGGCGCCTGAACGTCATGCCGCCGGGTAACGATCTGGTGCTGGAAGGCGATGGCGATATCTGGCGCATCCTGGCCAAGCCGCAGGACGGCCGGCGCGAGTTCCGCTACGACGCCACGAGCGAATTGATCGTGCAGGAGAATGTCACCGCGTTTCCGCTGCCGTACGAAGTGGATCAGATCGGAGCAGCCAAAAAGAAAATTGTGCTGTCGTTCGATGACGGCCCGGACCCGAATTACACGCCGCGGATTCTGGACATCCTGTGGAAAGAAAAAGTGCCTGCCGTGTTTTTTCTTACCGGCGAGCCTGCCAGCCGCCAACCCGGGTTAATGAAGCGCATTTACGACGAAGGGCACGAGATCGGCAACCATACGTGGACGCACCCGCGATTCTCCGATATTTCTCGCGCGGATCTCGCTGTCCAGCTCAATACGACGGAGCGGCTGCTGGAAAGCAAACTGGGCATCAAATCGCTGTTGTTTCGCCCGCCGTACGGCATCGACCACCAACCGGAAACGGCAGCGGAAATCGCCATGCTGCCGGAAGCGCAGGAGCGCGGCTACGTGCTGGTCGGCTCGCGCATTGACCCGCACGATTGGTCCAAGCCGCCCGCTGACCTGATCGTGAAGAATGTGCTGGCGGATGCGAAAGCGGGGAAAGGCAACATCGTTTTGTTGCACGACGGCGGCGGCGACCGCTCGCAGACCGTGCAGGCGCTTCCGCGAATCATTGACGGTCTGCGCGAGGCGGGCTTTGAGTTTGTCAGCGTGTCCAGCCTGTTGGGCAAAAGCCGCGCGGAAGTGATGCCGCCTCTGACCCGGCTGGAACAATGGCGCGCGCGGGCCGACGCGTTTATTTTCAATCTTTATCACGGCTTCCGCCTGACGATTGCCTGGGTCTTCCTCGGCGGAATCGTGCTGGTGGCCGGGCGCGCGCTGATTGTCGGCGCGCTGGCGCTCATTGAAAAATTTCTGCCGCAGCCCATGCCGTGGGCGAACTTCCACCCGCGCGTCAGCGTGCTCATACCCGCGCACAACGAAGAAGACGCCATCGTCGGCACGGTGCAATCGGCGCTGCATTCACAACTGCCCGGCACCTGGCCGCCGCTGGAAGTGATTGTGGTGAACGATGGCTCGACCGATTCTACCGGCGAGCGGTTGTACCGGAATTTCGGACAAAACCCGAGCGTGCGCATCCTCGAACAGCGCAACATGGGCAAGCCCGCGGCGCTCAACCGCGCGTGCGAAGTGGCGCGCGGCGACGTATTGATCACCATCGACGCGGATACCTACGTCGAGCCGGAAGCTGTGGCTACACTGGCGCAGCATTTCGGAGACCCCACCGTCGGCGCCGTGGCCGGCAACGTCAAAGTGGGCAACCGCGACCGCTGGCTGACGCGCTGGCAGGCGCTGGAATACGTCACCAGCCAGAATATGGAGAAGCGCGCGTTCGATTTGCTGAATTGCATTTCCGTAGTTCCCGGCGCGCTGGGCGCGTGGCGCGCGGAAGCCATGCAGGCCGCGGGCGGAATCTCCGCGGACACCGTGGCCGAAGACACCGACTTGACCATCGCCATCCGCAGGCTCGGCTGGCGCATTCTCTACGACGATCAGGCGGTGGCGCACACGCAGGCGCCGGAAACCGCGCGCGAGCTAGTGCGGCAGCGGCTCCGCTGGACGTACGGCACCATGCAGGCCGTGTGGAAGCACCGCGACACGCTGGGCCGGCGGCGGTACGGCACGCTGGGCTGGATCGCGCTGCCCAACATTTTTTTGTTTCAGATTCTGCTGCCGCTGTTTTCGCCAGTGATTGACCTGCTGTTCGCGGCCACGCTTTTGCTCTGGGGCCTGGCGCAATTCCGCGCCACCCAAATCCAACAACTGTGGACCAAGGACGACGTGGTGCGCTCGCTTATTTTCTTCGCCGCATTCATGCTCATTGACTTGCTCACCTGCGCGGTGGCCTTCGCGCTGGAAAAACGCGAGGACTGGACGCTGCTCGCGCCGCTGCTACCGCAACGCTTCTACTACCGTCAAATGATGTACTGGGTGCTGTTTCGCTCGCTAATGCAGGCCGCGAAGGGCCACGCCGTGGGATGGAAAGGGCCGGAGCCCCGGCGCCCGGAGACGCCAGTACCCACCGCGGTGGGACACGCGTGAAACGTAGGACAGGCGTCCACGCCTGTCCTCTGCCAAGTTTGCCGAGTGAGTGTATGAGGAGAAAGCGAATGCGCAATTCTCGCGCTGGACTAGTATTTCTGCTGGCACTGCCTCTGGCAGCACAGCAAGATCATCAGCAGCACATGAAAGCTCAAGCCGCGCCGCAAGTCGTGGCGGATCACCATGCGTTTCTGCAGGCAGAACGCGAGGCCATCGAGCGCGGTGAAGGATTCGGCATGGCCCTGGCCGCGGATAAGAATGGTTATCCCGGGCCGAAACACGTGCTGGACATGAAGAAAGAACTCAAGCTC
>DASYRO010000438.1:0-2184 GCA_036004385.1 Candidatus Acidiferrales bacterium | reverse complement strand
GTTGTGGAGCGCATCTTCAAGGCGGGCCGTCAGCATGTCATCGTAACGCTTTTGCATTGTGACTTCTCCTAAACAGCGCCGCTTATCCTAACAAATATATTTGTTCTGTCAAGCAGTTTATTCTGAATAATCACTCTGAATACGTCTGCGTCTGTTAGTCGCAAATGCTTAAAATGTGCGATTCCGCCGCTCGGATTCACAAGAACATGATGTGCACTCCCATGGCGAGCAGGGCGGCGGCGATGATGCCTTCGGGGATTTGGCGGGGGATGCGTCCGTGGAGGTGCGTCGCGAACCACAGCGCGGGCACGGAGCCGCACAGCAGGCCGACGACGGCGCGCCAGTCCACGTGGCCCAGTCCGAAGTGGGAAATCCCGGCGACACCGGCGAGGATCGTGCCCATAAAAACATTGGTGCCCACGAGCGTGCCGGAATCGAGCTTGTAAAAAAGAATCATCGCGGGGATCAGCGCGGCGCCGCTGCCGATGGAGGTGACCGTCACGCTGGCGCCGACGCCGAACCCAGCTACGATAATCAGCGCGCGTCGCACATTTTCAGAGACGGGCAGCGTGCGGTCCGCGCCCGCGGGACGCATGGCCATGGGCAGCAGCCGCGCAATCATGATGAAGGCGACGACAATGAGCGCGGCACCGATGGCGCGGAACAGCATGAAATCCATTTTGCCGGGATCACGCAGGCCCAGATAGCGGATGAAGAACGCGCCGACCAACGCGCCGGGCAGGCCGCCGATGCTGAGGTCGCGGACAATGTCCATCTTGACCATGCCGCGGCGGTAGAAATTCCAACTGGCGTAAAACTTGGACGTAAAGGAAAAAGCCAGGCTGGTGCCGACGGCGGTGGCCGGGGAAAGCCCGCCCGCCAGGATGAGCAGCGGCGTGAGAAGCGAGCCGCTGCCCAGTCCCGTAAGGCCAATCAGGAGGCCGACAAACAGGCCAATTGCCACCATGCCGGCAAATTGCACGTCGCGCTCACTGCTCGATGTAGCCGAGTTTTTCGAGTCGTGCGCGGATTTTCTCCGCTTCTTCGGGCGTGTAGGCCGGCTCGTGCGCCGGTTCGACCAGGCCGAGTTGCTCGAGCTTGCCGAGGATGCGCGCGGCGGACTGCTCCGCGGTTTCCGTCTCCGTCTCGATGATGAGCTCGGGAGTGAGCGGCGCCTCGTAGGGGTCGTCCACGCCGGTGAAACCTTTCATTTCGCCGGCCAGCGCTTTTTTGTACATGCCTTTGACGTCGCGCTTGATGCACGTTTGCAGCGGCGTGTTGACATAGACCTCGACGAAATTTTCCACGGTGGCGCGGATTTCGTCGCGGATAGCGCGATAGGGCGAAATGGCGGCAGTGATGGCGATGCCTCCGTGTCGCGCCACGAGGCCCGCGACGAAGCCGATGCGCCGGATGTTGGTGTCGCGGTCCTCCTTGCTGAAGCCCAGACCCTTGGTGAGGTGCGTGCGCACAACGTCGCCGTCGAGGACGTCCACCAGGCGGCCGCGCTTCTCGAGCTCGGGCTTGAGCAGCTCGGCGAGTGTGGACTTGCCCGAGCAGGGCAAACCGGTGAACCAGAGAATGAATCCTTTATTCTTTTTCATGACGTAGCTGTTGTCTCCCTTGTGAAATGCGGCCTACTGAGCTTGCTTGCGGTAGGCCTCGCGCAAAATTTCGGCGATTTCCGGGCGCGTGAACTCCGACGGCAATTTATCGCCGTTGCGGAGCATCTCGCGCACCTTGGTGCCGCTCAATGTCAGGCGATCCTCGGCGCCGTGCCGGCACGTTTTGCTGGAACCCATCTGCCCGCATTTGGTGCAATAAAAAGTGGCGTCGAAGCAGATGGGAGTGATACCGAGTTCGCCGGGCTCGAATTGAAAAAACTTTTTCTGGGCGTCGAAAGGTCCATAGAAATTACCGACGCCGGCGTGGTCGCGGCCGACGACAAAATGCGTGCAGCCGTAATTCTTCCGCGCGATGGCGTGGAAGATAGCTTCGCGCGGCCCGGCGTAACGCATCGCCGCAGGATAAAGACTCAGCACCGCGCGGCTCGGCGGATAATAATTTCCGACCAGCACCAGGTAGCACTGCAAGCGCACTTCGGCGGGCACGTCTTCCTCGCGCGTCTCGCCCATTAGAGGATGGAGCAGCAGGCCGTCCACGGTTTCCAGTGCGCAGCGCAAA
>DASYRO010000437.1:0-14774 GCA_036004385.1 Candidatus Acidiferrales bacterium | reverse complement strand
CCTGTTGACACGTCGTTGACTTAAAGCTATAATATTGGGTATGGCCCTCACCTCCCAGCTTATTAACCCTATTGGCCTATCAACGGCTAACTCTTGCGGAATGAATAGGATTATTTTCGCCGGCGCTAAGTCCTTATCCTGCCACTCTTACAAGAAACACGGGGGTGGGGCCTGTCCACGAGCTACGAGCCACAAGTCACGAATCACTTCTCCTTCGCGAGGTTGACATGAGCCACTGTCCTAAAGATCCCGACCGTTGTAAATTTATCTACCCCAGTGGACGCCGCTGCCGCCACGTGCGCGCCAAGCCCGGCGCCGCCTTCTGCTTCGATCATTGGAAGCGTCACCTGGCACAAGAAGAATCCGACCGCATCGGCGATGAAATCGTGGGCGCCGAAGGCGCACTCAACACGCAAGAAGGCATTCATAGAGCTCTCGCCAATGTCTTCTGCAGTCTCGCGCACAACCGTATCTCTGCGCGCAACGCCGCCGTGCTCGGCTACGTCGGCCAATTGATGCTCGGCAGCCGCCCCTCCATCGAGCGTACCGTCAAGTCCTTGCTTCCGCTCCTTCAGCTTTCTACTAAGGCCGCGTATCAAAAGGAAAAATCGAGCGCCATGGAGGGTGATCGTCTGCGCAAGCACGCGATACAGGAATTGGAAGTCACCAATGGCATGATCGACCTGTTCCGAACCCTCAAGGATATGTCTGCTGAGGAAGGCCTAAAGTTCATGCAGTTCGCTGCCTGCTTTGCGGACAAGCAAGAGCAGAAGACAGAAGATAAGAAAAAGAAAGGAGCACCGGATGCAAAGTCCTAGCCATCCGCGCCGGCGTGCAAGCGCGGCACGGAACATGATAACTTCTGTTATCCGGCGCGAGGTCGGGCCGTAGTTAGTGTTTAGAAGAGAGAGCGAGTCGTCATAGCGACGACCAGGACCGGAGGAGAGCAATGACGCGCGGAGCGAAGCGAATCTGGCTGTTTCTAGGGTTGCTGTTTGTGGCGGTGGTCATCGTCAGCGCACTGAGCGGGCGGCTGCAGAAAAACTCCGTGCTGCTGATTGAGTTGAACGGGCCCATTGCGGAGCAAAAGCCGCAAGGAATTTTCGCGCAACTCTTTGGCCCGCGCGTGACCGTGCTGCACGACGTCACCGACGCCATTGACACGGCGAAGAACGACGACAAAATCGCCGGGCTGGTGGTGAAAATCACCAATCCGGAAATGGGCTGGGCGAAAATTCAGGAAATCCGCCAGCACATCCTCACCTTCCGCAAGAGCAACAAGCCGAGCATCTGCTATCTGCACAGCGACCTGATCATGAACCGGCAATACTATCTGGCCACGGCCTGCGACCAGGTGTGGATGGTGCCCACGGCGCCGCTGGGGCTCACTGGACTGATGACGCAATCGCTCTTCCTGCGCGGCACGCTGGACAAGCTGCATATTTATCCGGACATGTACGGCATTGATGAATACAAGACCGCGCGCAACCAGTACACGGAAAAAAAGTACACGCCGTGGCACAAGGAAATGGCCGAATCGCTGATGCGCAGCACCTACGACAACTACGTGAGCGACACCGCGGAGGCGCGCAAGATTGACAAGGCGTGGTTTGAAAAATGCCTCCAGGAAGGCCCCTTCACCACCCGCGACGCGCTCGAACGCAAGTTGGTAGAAAAGGTCGCACACTGGGACGAGGTGCATCAGTTCTTCCGCGACAAGGTGCAGGCCTGGCGGCCCGTCGAGCTGGGACGCTACGTGAAAGAACAAGTGCCCAACATGGGCATGGAAAAAATCGCTGTGGTGCACGCCACGGGCGTCATCATCGTGGGCCAGTCCGACTCCGACACGGACGGCAACATCATGGGCTCGGAGTCGGTGACCGCGGACCTGCGCCTCGCGCGTGAAGACGACAGCATCAAGGCCATTGTTCTGCGCGTGGATTCGCCGGGCGGCTCGGCGGTGGCCAGCGAAATCATCCGCCGCGAAGTGCAGCTCGCGCAGAAAAAAAAGCCGGTGGTGGTGTCCATGTCCGACGTGGCTGCGTCCGGCGGCTACTGGATTGCCATGTCCGCGAATAAAATCGTCGCCGACCCGGGCACGCTGACCGGCTCCATCGGCGTCGTGTTCGGCAAGTTCAACATCTCCGGATTGTACGGCCTGCTCGGATTGAGCACGGACCAACTGACCACCAGCGAGAATGCGACGTTTCTTTCCGAAACGCAGAGCTTTTCTCCGGCGCAGCGCGAAACGGTGATGCGCTTCATGCGCGAGATCTACAACAACTTTACGACGGGCGTCGCCGAGGGCCGCAAAATGAAAGTCGAAGACGTGGACAAAATCGGGCGCGGCCGCGTGTGGACCGGCGTGCAGGGCAAGGGTAACGGACTGGTGGACGAAGTCGGCGGATTTGATCGCGCGCTGAAGGCCGCGCAGGAGCTGGCCAAGCTCGACCCCAGCCAGCCGGTAAAAATCGTGCGCTTCCCGGAAGAAAAAACTCTCTGGGAAACACTGCTGTCGAGAGACGACTCTCAAACGATCAAGGCAGGGATCCTCGCCGAGCGCATCCGCAAGTGGCTGCACGAACCGCCGTCGGTGCAGGTGCGCCTGCCGATGGAAATCAACATCCGCTAGGCGGCGGAGCGTCCTGCAAAAAGAAAGGCCGGGATGGGGGAATCCCGGCCCTGGGCAAATTCCGCGCGTTGTGGGTTTCTTAAACCAGTACCTCCGGCACTTCCATTTGCCGGTTGGTGAAGGCTAATTCGAATGCGTGGACCACCCTGGGATCAAAATCCGTCCCGGCGCCCTTGGTGATGATGTCCCGCGCTTCAAACGGGGACATTCCCTTGCGGTAGGGACGGTCGCTGACCAGGGAATCGAACACGTCGGCCACGCTGATGACGCGCGACTCGATGGGGATGTCCTCGCCCTTAGTGGAGCGGTAGCCGGTGCCATTGTACTTGTCATGGTGGGCCAGAACGATGGGAAGGATGCGCCGCAAAGTGCCGCCCACGGGCTGAAGTTTGTCGATGCCTTTTTGCACGTGGGTCTTGATCTCTTCGTATTCTTCGGGATCGAGGCGCGCGGCCTTATAGAGGATTTCGCGGCTGATGTCGAGCTTGCCGATGTCGTGCAGCAATGCGGCGGCGCGGATGTCTTCTAGGGTCTCATCGGAGAGGCCCAGGCAGTGCCCAATCTTGGTCGCGTACACGGAGACTCGGTAGGAGTGATGCTGCGTGTATTTATCGTTGGCGATGAAGTGGCTGAGAATCTCGAGAACGCCGTTGTAAGTCGTGCGCAGCTCGCGGAAGCCGGACTCTTTGCGCTCGTAGAGCGTGCCGGTCGCATAGGCTGTGATCATCAGCAACCCGGCCCAAACCACGATGTCGCTCCAGCCCATCAGTTGGCGCCATTCCACATTAATACCGCTGGCCAGCGTAACCAGCGAACCCGGGTTCATCAGGTTCAACCAGCACACGATGAGCACGGACGCAATTGCCGTCTGCACGGCCCGCGCGCGCCCGAAGTAGTAGGCGGCGAAAAGCGTGGGCAAGTTGTAGAAGGTCAGCACCAGCCGCTGGCCGGCCACGAAGAAGTTGATGACGGCCGCGAAGGCGATGATGGTGAAAATAAGGAGCAGTTCCTTATTGGAATCCAGGAGCTGCTTAATCCATTTGTCACGCATTTCTTTTCTTTCTCCTCAGGGCGACGTGCCGACCCAGATTGGCACGGCGCGAATTTAACAATGGGCAGGATACAAGTGCCAGAATGACATGGATATAGTACTAAAGAGCTGAATTTGGGAGCTGTTCGCAAGTGAGCAACAGGCGGCTAAAGGCAGAAGCCAAGGGAATACAGTAGTTTGCGGACTGCAAAATAGGATGGCCACAGAGTGCTGGAAGAACGTCATAGACACGGGTCTGAGAGTGCCCTGACAGGCCCGCCGGATTTGGCTATACTGGATTCGTCGGCGCGGTACCCAAGTGGCCTAAGGGAGAGGTCTGCAAAACCTCCATTCGTGGGTTCGAATCCCACCCGCGCCTCCAAAGACATAGAGGTCCCTCGCTGCGCTCGGGATTTCGGCGCGGGCTCAGACGCCGCGCAGTCGCCTCAAGTTTCAGAGCTGGTTGAGCTGCGCAATCCGCTCCTGGATTTTCTTGGTGAACCCGTCAATCTCTTCGGGGGAATAGTTTCCCGCGCGGAAGCAATCGCGGATTTGCTGCTCAGAAAGCCTGGAGAGCAATTGACCCATCCAGCGGGCGTGTTCGCGGGGGATATTCTTGACCACCCTTTCCCGCTTGGTCTGTTCCACATAGGTGGGGACGAACATGGCGAAGAGAAGAATGGGGCGGCTGTCCACCACGAAATCCACGGCTTCCGGAGTGGTTTTGCGGATGAATTTCGACTGTACGTAGTGATCAAGGTTGTCTTTCGTGCGCGTGAAATGTTCGCCGGTGCGTCCGAAGGTGGCGCCAACGTCGCTGACCAGATAGCGGTATTCGCCGTTTCCTTCGTAGATGGAGTTATTCAAGGGCTTCAAGTCCCAGTTGTTCATCAAAGCCATCATGATCTTCAGGCCGCTCAGTTCCCGTGTGCCCACGAAGGGATTTTTGAACCAGCTCCAACTGCCGGTCTTTTTGTGGTCCTTGGAGCGGCGCTCCATGCGCACGCCGACGATAACGCCGTCCTCGAGGATGTACTGCCCGCCGCGCGTGAGCGTAGTTTTCTTCAGCCCTTCAACACGCAACTCGGGCACGTAATACGTCTCATCGGCAAAATAACCGACGGCCCACAGCAGGCGCGTGGCGGCGGTTTCCGACCGCGCTTCGTCGCCGGGTTTCACACGCCAGTGCACGCCCTGTTCATCTACGACATCGAATTTCGGCGAAGCGCCTTCTACGATTTCTTTGACGAATCTAAATTCTCCTCTGGGAGCGTTCTCCGGCCCTCCCGGCCCGTAGAGAATATTTCGAGCGGCGAGGTCCTCAGGCTCGCGCCAGAGCACGGCGGGCTTCGTGCTATCCAGCGGCCCTTTGACTCGTGCGCCTTGCATTGCGCAGGCAGCAAGACCGAGAGCGACAATCAAAAGAGCGCAAATGGTTTTTATCGGATGCATACGCTGCCTTTCATCGTCTGGAGCAGCCTGTGCCTCGCGCGTGCGCGAGCCAAGCGCGCATCACAGCCGGTTCAGTTGCGCGATGCGCTGTTTCAGTGTGACGGTGTAGCCGTCGGCCTCTTCGGGCTTGTAGCCGGCGGCGCGGAAGCAGTCACGGATTTGCTGCTCCGAAAGCCCGGCCAGCATTTGGCCCATCCACCGAGCATGCTCGCGGGGGATGCCCTTCACAATTTTCTCGCGCTTCGCCTGCTGCCGATAACGCGGCAACAGAACTGCCTCGAAGAGCATAGGGCGGCTCTTCAGGTGGAAGTCCACGGTATCCGGCGTGGTTTCGCGGATGAAATCCGAATCCGCGTAATGTTGCAGATTATCTTTGGTTCTTTTGAAATGGTGGTCAGTGCGACCGAAGCTCGCGCCAACGTCGCTTACGACGTAGCGGTGCTCGCCGTTCTCCTCGTAGATCGCGTTGTTATCACTCTTCAAGTCCCAGTGATTGATCAGCGCCATCATAATTTTCTATCCATTCAGCTCGCGGGTGCCGACGAAGGGATTTTCAAACCAGCTCCAGGTGCCGATTTGTTTGCGGTGTTTCGGGCGACGTTCCATCCGCGCGCCGCGAATCGTCCCGTCTCCTGTGACGAATTCCTGGCCGCGGCGAAGCGGCTTCATGCCCTCGATGCGCAGCTCCGCGAAGTAGTAATTCTCATCGGCGAAATAGCCGGCGGCCCACAAGAGCCGCGTAGCCGCAGTTTCCGAGCGGACCTCGTCTCCGAGCTTTACGCGCCATTGGGTGCCATCTTCGTCCCGGACGTCGAATTTGGGAGAGGCTCCTCCGGCGATTTCCTCAACGAATGTGAATTTTCCATCGGGAACATTTTCACGTCCGCCAGGACCGTAATACAAATCACGTCTGGATTCGCCGGGATCGCGCCAAAGCACCGCCGAGCCTGCGCGGTCAGAAGCGACGCCGCTCAGCTCACCGCGCATGATCGAGCCGGAAACACCAAGCGCCACAAGCAAAAGACTGCAGCCAAGTCTGAAGAAAGATATTCGTTTCATAACATCACCCTATCCGAGTCCCGGGAAGCGCGCCGAGACCGCGCCTCACAGCCGGTTCAGCTGGGCGATGCGCTGTTTCAGCGCGACGGTGTAGCCCTCAGCCTCTTCGGGCATGTAACCGGCGGCGCGGAAGCAATCATGGAGCTGCTTGGTGGAAAGCTGCGACAGCAATCCGCCCAGCCATCGGGCATGTTCGCGCGGAATGTTCTGCACGATGTTTTCCCGCTGCCGCTGCTTGAGGTACAAGGGCCAGAACAAAACGTCCACCGGCGCGGGGCGCCCAATGAGTACGAAATGGACGTCTTCCGGAGTCGTCTTGGCGATGAATCTGGCCTTGCGGTAATCAAAGAGATCGTCTTTGGATTGCGAGAGTGCGGTGCCCGGACGGCCGAAGGTCGCGCCGAGGTCGCTGACCGCATAGTGGTATTGGCCGTTCACTGCATAAATCGCATTGTTGATTGGCTTGATATCCGAATTGTTCAGAAGGGCCATCATCACGCGCAAGCCGTTCAGTTCCCGCGTACCCGCAAAGGGATTCTTCCGCCAGTCCCAGTTCCCGACTTTCTTACGGTCCTTGCCGTGGCGCTCGACGCGCACACCGGCAATGACGCCGTCGCGGATGACATACATTTGGCCACGAGCCAGCGTGGTTTTCTTCAGGCCTTTCACGCGCAGCTCCGGCACGAAATAATCTTCGTCGGCAAAATAACCGACGGCCCACAGAAGCCGTGTAGCGGCGGTTTCCGGCCGGGCTTCCGGGCCGGGCTTCACGCGCCAGCGCATGCCTAGTTCGTCTTCCACATCAAACTTGGGCGAAGCGCCGCTCGTAATTTCTTCGAGAAATTTGAATGTTCCACTGGGAGCATGCTGCGCCCCGCCCGGTCCGTAGAACAAATCGCGGGATGCGATGTGACCCGGAGAGCTCCAAATCAGGCGAGGCTCGTTGCGGTCGAGGGCCGCGTTGACCTTGGGCCTCTGCATGGCGCAGGCAGACAGACAGAAAGCTACAGCAAGAAGGACTCGCGCACTCCTCACAGTTCGACTTCGGCTCATGTTCTCACCTTGAGCGACCCCAATTTTCGTAAGTCTCGCACTGCTGCTGAACCTCTTCACTGGCTGGGAACCGACGAGGGACGGGCTTTGTTGGTTAGATGCGGGTTTTGCACTGCGAGTTTTTCGCACGCAGCGCGCCACAACTTTTGCGGGACCATGCGTCAAAATTGACCCGAGCGAGTCGCTGCGTTATAATGGGTTTTAGCCAGTCCGCCGCGGAGAAGTCCAGCCTGCTCGGCCCTTCACGATTCATCCTACATCGCGTGTTTACGCGTGGAGGCAATGTGACTCAGCAAACTCGTATCTCGAAAACTTTTCGGTGGGTTATCGTGGTGTGCATTGCTGGCGCCACATCCGCCTACCCGCAAACTCAAACCAAACAACCCTCCAAGGCCGCCGCCCAAGCCGTGAAAGGCGCACAGGCGGTGCAAGCGTACGCGGAATTCGATGCGCGCATCCAAGATTATATGATCGCGCGCAAGACCGCCGAAGGAGCCGTACCCGCGCTGGGCACCAAGGCTACGGCCGAAGAAATCACCGCCCACAAGCTCGCGCTAGGCCAGAAAATCCGCGAGGCGCGTCCCACTGCAAAGCAGGGGGACATCTTCACCCCGGCCGTGAGCAAACGCATCCGCGAATTCTTCCGCGTCCAGTTTAAAGGGCGTACGCGGGAGGCAAAGCTGGTTCGCAACTCGCTTCGCGAAGCGGAGCAATTGAAAGACATGCGCTTGCGCGTGGGCATGGAGTATCCGGAAAAACTGCCGTTTGAGACCGTGCCAGCCGGCTTGCTGCGCAAGCTTCCCGAACTGCCCAAGGATGTGCAGTACCGCCTCGTCGGGCATGACCTCGTGCTGTTGGACTCCGTCGCCGGCACGGTGATTGATTTTATTCCGGAGGCCAAGCCTTAATCTTTTGCCGAAAGAGGAGACTTTATGCGTCGCCTGATTATTCTCATCGCTCTTCTCAGCCTGCTGAGTCCTCCCCTGGGCTCGCAGGGATTTACTCTGCCTCTGAAACCGAATTCCGTGCGCTTCGCCGTCATCGGCGACATGGGGACAGGAGACAAATCGCAATACGAGACCGCGCAGCGCATGGTGGAAGCCCGTCAGAGGTTTCCGTTTGAATTCGTCATCATGGTGGGTGACAACATCTACGGGGCCAGCAGTCCCGCGGACATGCAGAGGAAGTTCGAAATTCCTTACAAGCCGCTGCTGGATGCGGGCGTAAAATTTTACGCCGCCCTTGGCAACCATGATGACGTCAACGAACGCTTCTACGAGCACTTCAACATGGGTGGCAAGCAGTACTACACCTTCAAACAGGCCAATGTGCGCTTCTTTGTTCTGGACAGCAACTACATGAGCCCGGAACAACAAGCCTGGCTCGCCAACGAGCTGAAGAATTCCGGATCGCCATGGAAGATTGCCTACTTCCACCACCCGCTGTATTCAGCCGGAGGACGACACGGTTCTTCGCTGGAGCTGAGGCAACTGCTCGAGCCGCTCTTTCAGACGTACAAAGTAAACGTCGTGTTTCAAGGCCACGACCACGTCTACGAACGCGTGAAGCCGCAGGGTGGAATCACCTATTTCACGGAAGGTTCCTCCGGCCAGTTGCGCAGCGGCGACTTGAAGCGCGCGAGCTTTACTGATAGCGGATTCGATACCGACACCACTTTCATGCTCGTGGAAATCGCCGGAGATGAAATGTACTTTCAAACTATCACTCGCACCGGCCGGACCGTGGATTCCGGCGTAGTCGTGCGCGGCGATAAGACACAAACAGCAACCTTAGCTCCGCCGGCAGCAGCCGCCACTCCGCCGGCAGCAGCAACCGCTCCAGAAACGCCGGCGAAGCCTCGTACCATCGAAGGGACCGCTACGCCGACCACCGCGCCAGCGGCCAGCCCAGAGACCAAGGAAAAGCCGGCTGCGACAACGACAACCGCACCGCCGGAAAAATCCGCCACCGGCGCGGCAACGTCAACCGCTCCACCGAGCAATGGAAGCAAGTCCAATGGGACTGCGGCTCAATCGCTACCGGCAACGGGCGGTCCGGCCTCGAAGTCCGCTACCAGCACCACTTCGAAGGCACAACCCGCGAAGGGCGTGGTGACAAAGACAAAAGCCGCCGCAAACAAAGCGGCCGCTAAAGCCACAGCGAAAAAGAAGACTTCGCGCACGGCCGTGGCGAAAAAGTCCAAATCGAAAAAGACGACCGCGGCCGTGGCAAACAAGCCGCGCAAAATAGTGGTCGTCCCCAAAACAACGGACTAATGCGGCTGGGGAGCGGCGCTAGACATAAATTTGCGGAAGCAATCCGCTCATGCCGATGACCACGTTATAGACACTGGCGCCGGTAAGCTCAGCGATCTCGCTTGCAGAGATCGCTGAGTTGTTTTGTGCGCCGAGGAGAACAACCTCATCGCCGGGGGCCGCCGGTACGTCGCCAAGCCGCACGATGGCCGCGTTGGCAGAAATCGTCAGGATGCGGCAGCGGCGCCCGGAAATCAGCACATCGCCTTTGCCGGCGAGCGTGCGCAGAAGTCCATCGGAATAGCCGACGGCGAGCGTGGCGATGCGTTCCGGTTGCGCGGCTATAAACGCGCGATGGTAGGAAACGGATTCGCCTGGACGAAGAGTTTTCACGTAAGCGACGCGAGCTTTCAGAGAGAGCGCAGGTTTCAAATCGAGCTTGCGCTCTTTTTCTGCGTGCGTCGAAGGGTAGAGACCGTAGAGCATAATGCCAGGACGAACCATGTCCAGTTCCGTGTACGCGGCGGGGAATCCGCAGACGGCGTCGCTCGATGCCGCGTGGCGGAGTCCGATATTTATTCCGCGCTGCGACGCGCGCGCACAAATTTCCTGCAGGCGCGAAAGCTGCACGCGATCGAATTCCGCATCTTCAGTGAAAGTCGTAAAGACGCCTTCAATTTCCACTGCGCGCAATGCGGCAACTTGCTGTAGGAATTCGAAGGCGCGGTCGTGTGGCACGCCGAAGCGTCCGAGGCCGGTGTCCACTTTGATGTGCACGCGCGCGCGACGCCCCATGCGGCGTGCCGCGCGGTCCAGCGCCTTCACTTCATCGGTATACGCGTTCTGCGAAATGTTTAGGCGAATGATCTCCGCGGCGTCGGCATCGCTGAACGGGCCGAAGTTGAGGATGCGCGCGCGCATGCCGGCCGCGCGCAACTCGCGCGCCTCGTCGAGTTTTCCGACCATGAAGTGTTTGGCTCCGGCAGCTTCCAGTGTGCGGGCTACGCCGACGAGTCCGTGCCCGTAGGCATTGGCCTTGATGACCGCCATGACCGGCTTTCCGCCGATCCGTGATTGGATCTGCCGGAAATTCCAAACTAGATTCGCTTTGCTAATTTCCAACCACGGATCGCCGCGCCGCAGTGCTGCAGAAGCGCGCGGTGAAGCGGGCACAGCCGGCGCGGTCTGTGTCGGCGTCCTCTGCGGCACGGCGGTGCCGGCCGCACCCGCCGCCAGCACGCTGACGAATTCCCGGCGAAGCATCTTCATGCTGCACCTCCTGCCTGGCGCTGAGTGTAATCCCAAGGGGAGGGAAGGCAAGCAAGGAAAGACTTGACAAGGTCAGATAGTAGCACTACTATGCTGGGGCAGCGTGGCCTGTGCCCGTCAGTTGGCCAGCTTGCCAGCGCCTTTCACCCAGTCCCAATAGGTCCTTATACTGGAACGTCAGAAGACAGGACTCGAGCGCGAGTCCTTTCCAGCCCACAGTTCATCCAGCCCGCAATCCAGCCCGCCCGGACGCCCTTGAAGGAGTGTCCAACGCACGATGAAATAGCGAGGCATGCCGCTGGAGGCGTCGTTTTCGGCGCGCGTGGTGCGAGCTTTCGCAGCCCCTGGGGACCGCACACAAAACCACCTGGGAGGGAACCGATGAAGTGTAGAAAGTCCGGCTTTTTCTTCTGCCTTGGAGGCCTCACGCTGGCATCGCTCATTGCCGGGGCGATGCTGCTGGCGCCGCGCCTCTTCGCAGCCAATCCAACCAGCGGCACTCTTTCACCGAACAATCTGCAAGTGACATGGACGGGCTCGGTGCCGGTGTCCAGCCCGGCCACAGGCTGCTTCCCCTTGGGGGTGGCGTCGCCGCTGTGTGACTTCTTCACGCTCACGTTCGTGGCGCCGAACCAAAGCCAGTACCTTGTGCGCATCAGCATTGTCGCCACAAACGGCGGGGATGACCTTGATCTTTCCGTGCGCGATTCCGCGGGCAATCCAATCGGGAGCTCGACAACCGGAAGCGGCACCGAGGACATCATTCTGGTTAGTCCACCCGCAGGCACTTACACTGTTGCTATTCGGCCGTTTCTAGTTGTGCCACCTTCACTGGGCGCATACAGCGGCCGGGCGACCCTCGACCTGACAACGCCTCCGCCGAGCCCGAATTCCTTTCGCGCTACGCCTGTTCCCCCGGGCTTCGCCGGAGTGCCGCAGAACTCTCCTTCTTCCAGCATCGCGCCGGAATTTAAGGTCAGTTCCACCTACGTGGGCCGGCAAGCCGCGGAGCCAACCATCGGCATAAATGCCAACAACGTGGCCTTTTACGCCGCGTCCACGTTTGATTTTCCGACGTCAACCGTCGGTGAGCTAGCGCGGACCTTGATCATGCGCTCGACGGATAAGGGCAAGACATGGCAGGCCGTATCTCCGGATCTCGTCTCCAACCTTCCTGAAAGCGAGGTGAACGCTACGTTCCCGCCGTTCAGCCTCGATCCCTACATACACGTGGATCCTGTCGGGCTGAATCCTTCGACGAAGAACGGGCGCGTGTTTTCGTTTGACCTGGATCTCGTCTGCGGCGGCAATGCGGCGATCTCCGATGACGGCGGAAATACCTGGGCCAAGGTGCCGCTCTTTGGTTGCACTACGCCGGTGAACGATCACCAGACGTTGCTTTCGGCACCGCCACCGCCTGGCTTTACGACGTCCGGCTATCCGCGCATGCTCTATTTCTGTTTCAACCGTGTCGCCGATTCTTCCTGCAACCGCAGCAACAACGGCGGACTGACGTGGGTTCCGACAGGCAATCCCGCGTATCTGGGCGACGATCCCGCGAACGGCGGATTCTGCGGCGGTCTCACCGGCCAATTGGCCGCGGACAGCGCCGGACGGGTTTTCCTTCCCAAGGGACATTGCGGGAACCCATTCGTGTCCGTCAGTTCGGATGCGGGCACCAATTGGACACGCGTGAAAATCGCAGGTCACCTCCCCATGGCGGATCACGAAGTGAGTCTCGCCGTAGACACCGCGGACAACATCTATGCCGTATGGATGGATGGCGTCTTCCGCCTGCCGTTCCTTTCTTTCTCGACGGATCACGGGTTGCACTGGAGCACGCCGGTGATGATCGCGCCGCCGCCCGTGCATCAAGTGGATTTCCCGACCATCGTGGCCGGCGACCCGGGACGCATTGCCGTGCTGTTCCCGGGCAGCGAATCGTCGAGCACGACCGACCCGAAGCGTCCATGGAATGCGTACGTGCTCATCTCTACGAACGCGCTGGCGGCGTCTCCGACGTTCACGTGGACTACAGCCAATGATCCGAAAGATCCGGTGCATCGCGGCTCCTGTGGTCCGGACCGTTGCGATGCCGAGGATAGTGGCAGCATGTTCGACTTCCTCGATATCCAATTCTCGCCGTCGGACGGAATATTCTGGGGCACCGTGTCGGACACGTGTGTGACGGATCCGGATCCCGCCAAAAACTGCGTGACCAATCCCGATGCCGTCAAGCTGCGGCCCGGACAGGGCGTGGCCTTCCGCCAAATCAAAGGCCCACTGCTCTTCAAGAATAAATGACTGCGACTACCCATGCGGGCCGCCTCTTCAGAGACGGCCCGCTGCTTTTGTGTTGCGTCGCCGCGGCTACCCACGGGCGACGTAACGCCGGCATTTTGCCGGTTCATTACTAGCGCCAGGGAATGCCCCGAGTGACCCCCTAGTATTCTTGGCCGATTCCATTCCCGGCGAAATGTGGTAGTATCGGATTCAACTTCAGGCAAGAGGCAATTGGGGCGTGGGCGCACATAGCATTACAGATTGGCTTAAGCGGGGCAGCACCGCGGTTTTGTGTGTCGCCGTGCTTTTTGGGCCCGTTATTTTCGTCAAGGCCGACGACGGCAAGCCACCGAGCCGCGAGAAACTCGTCAAACTTCTCAACAAGTCGCCCTGGGTGGTCGGTATCTGGGGTATCGCCGGCGTTGATACGCATAATCCTGGGATGGACGCAGCGGCTCGGGAGCAACAACGCAGAGCGCGCGAGAGGCTCGAGAGGCTGGAGAAAACCAACCCGCAATTGCAAGGCGCGAGCCTGTACGAGCGCATTCAAGACCTGCGCCGACTGGAGAACACTGAAGGCGGAAGCCCGGCCAATGTGAAGCGCACGCCGGCACCGCTCGCGGTGCGCTGGATTTCCGCAGCGTCCATGCTGGACGCCATCCGCCAGATCAAGCTGCCTTCGGGAGAGGGCAAGGCCGGCGACTTCGAAAAACTCGTGAATATGACTCGCCGGTTTCATGTCCTTGCCATCGGCGAGGGGGAATTCGTCGCCACGGCAGCGCCGGTAGTTCTGAAGCAAATCGATAATGCCGAACTCGCAGGAGAAGCGCGCAGCCAGGCGTATCTTGCGCTTCCCGATGGCCGCAAAATTCCGCCGGCGGCTGTCGCGCTGTTGTCCCTTGGCGTCTATCAACCCACTCCGCTTTTCCTGTTCCCCCGCAACGTGAATGGGGAACCGGCCATCGGCCCCCACACCACGACGGTTACCTTCCACTATGACAAGCTGGACCTCAAGTTCGATCTCAGGAAGATGACGGCCGACAAGAAGCCGGACCTCTGAACACAAACCGAAATCAAGAATCCTGGCGGGAGTTTTCCACTTTTCCCGCATGCAGCACGAATGCTCCGCAGGGTATCCAGCCGCGTTGACTTGCTCGCACCTGCCACGTAATATGGCCGCCTGTGTTCGGGGCCAACGAAGCATGATCGGGCAGAACGTCTCGCACTACCGCGTGCTCAACAAATTGGGCGGAGGCGGGATGGGAGTTGTCTTTCGCGCGGAAGACTCACGGCTGGGCCGCGCGGTCGCCCTGAAATTCCTGCCGGAAGAACTGGCCACTGACCCGCAAGCCATCGAACGCTTCAAGCGAGAAGCCCGCGCTGCCTCGGCGTTAAATCACCCGCACATCTGCACCATCTACGATATCGACGAGCACGAAGGCCAGCCGTTCATCGCCATGGAACTGCTGGAAGGGCAGACGCTGAAATCGCGTCTGGCGGGCCCGCCAGTGGGCACGGATGAATTGCTGCGACTCGGCATCCAGATGGCCGAAGCGCTGGAGGCGGCGCACGCCAAAGGCATCGTACATCGGGACATCAAGCCCGCGAACATTTTCGTCACTGAGCGCGGCCAGGTAAAAATTCTGGATTTTGGTTTGGCCAAGCTGCTGGAAAACCGCCGCGCGGGCGAGGCCATCGGCGCATCGGCGGTGGTCACCATGGGCCCGGCCAATGAGCAACT
>DASYRO010000436.1:0-3958 GCA_036004385.1 Candidatus Acidiferrales bacterium | reverse complement strand
CGAGTGCCGAAGATGCCCTGGCCAAGATCGGCGATTTCCTGCCCGCCGTGGTGCTGGCCGACGTGGAGCTGCCGCGCATGAACGGCCTGGAACTGGTGCGGCAACTCGGCGTGGAGCTGGCCAGCGTGCCGACCATCGTGGTGACGGGAAAAGGCAGCGAGGAGCGGGCCGTGGCGGCCATCGAGGCCGGCGCGTTCTGGTACATCGAAAAGCCGCTGAAGCCGGCGGTGTTGAAAGCGTTGCTGGACCGCGCGCTGGGCAAGGCGCGCGACCGCCGCGAAGTCGCCTCGCTGACCAAAGAATTGCGCGCCGCGGGACGCTTGGGCGAACTGGTGGGCGCGTCGAAGGCCATGCAGGAAGTCATGCTCGTGGTGGAGATGGCCGCGCCTTCGAGCGCCTCGGTGCTCATCACCGGGGAAACCGGTGCGGGCAAAGAAATCGTGGCGCGGACCATTCATCGCCTCTCGCCGCGCGCGGGCAAACCGTTCATCGCCGTGAACTGCTCGGCGATTCCCGAATCGCTGATGGAAAGCGAAATCTTCGGCCACGAGAAGGGATCGTTCACCGGAGCGGTCGAGCGGCGCATCGGCTGTTTCGAGCTGGCCGACGGCGGCACGCTGCTGCTGGACGAAATTGGCGAGATGCCCGCGGGCACGCAGACCAAACTCCTGCGCGTGCTCGAGGACCGCAAGGTGCGCCGCCTGGGTAGCAAGACGGAAACGCCGGTGGACGTGCGCGTGCTCGCAGCCACCAATAAAACGCCGGACCAGGCGGTGGCCAAAGGCGAACTGCGGCAGGATCTGTACTTTCGCCTGAACGTGTTTCACATCCATTTGCCGCCGTTGCGCGCGCACAAGGAGGATCTGCCGGTACTGGTCGAGTACCTGTTGCGCGAAGTGAGCGAACAGCACGGAAAAAAGGTGCGCGGCGTGAGCGCGGAGGTGATGGAAGCATTCAAGTCACACACTTGGCCGGGAAACATCCGCGAATTGCGCAACATCCTGGAACGCGCGGCCATCATGTGCGACCGCGAGCTGATCGGGCGGCAGCACTTGCCGGCGGATTTCGGCCACTCGGCCGCCGCAGGCGCCGCAGAGCTCGCCGGCTTGCGCTTCCCCGTCGGCACGACGGTGGACGCCGTGGAGCGCGAACTGATCCTGCAAACGCTGGCGGCCACCAATCAGAACAAGACGCGCGCGGCGGAGATGTTGGGCATCAGCCTAAAGACTTTGCATAACAAGCTGAAAGAGTACGGGGCGGCGAGCGACGAGGAGAAAGCCGGAGCCTAGGAGCCGCATGGCCATCCGTCTGAAAACGAAGTTTACGCTGACCACCGCGCTGCTGGTACTGGTCGTTGTCAGCACCGTGTCCCTGGTGTACATCGTGACGCTTACGCGGCAGTCCGTGCGCTTCGCCAACGAGCGCGCCAAGGACGTTGCCCAGCAGGTTTTCCTGCAAGCGCAGAACGCGCTGAACGACGCAGCCAACGAAGGCGCGGCGCCCGCCTCCGAGAAGCCGGAAGACCTCCGCGAATACGTGCGCAAGACGCTGGATGAAAGCGCGGGGCTCAGCGGGCTGATCGAAGCGGCGCTGGGCTATTCGGCGACGATCTACGAAGTGACGGTGGTGGACGACGCGGGCGTGGTGATGCTTTCGAGCGATGCTTCTCTGCCCTCGCGGCCCGCGCCCAGGCGCGCGAATTTCGAGCAGCTCGCGGGCAGCGGCTTCCTCGACCAGCTCCGCGTCCTCTACGGGCCGCAAAACGTGTACGAGGTGACGCTGCCGTTCAATCTGAGCGATGCGCCCTTCGGAGAAATCCGCATCGGCATTTCTACCGTCTTTCTGCGCGACGAGATTACCAAGAGCCTGAAGAAAGCCGTGCTGTGGGTGGTCCTGGCGGTGCTGCTCTCCACGCTGCTCGCCGCCGGCGTCAGCCATGTCACGCTGCGCCCGCTGGAAAAAATCTCCGCGCAATTGGACCGCATCGCACAGGCGGAACTCGAGCCGGCGATGGTCCGTGGCGCGCGGCAGATTTCCGCTCAGGGCGATGAACTCACGCAGGTAAGCACGAAAATCAACCTCATTGGTAAACAGCTTCATGACGTGCGCGAGATTTTCAGCACGCTCCGCGAAAACATGAGCCAGGTGATGGCCGGGCTGGAAGACGGCCTGCTCCTGTTTACCGCGGATGGACGCAACGTCCTGGCCAGCCCCTCGGTGGAAAAATTTCTGGGCCTCAAGCCGGACGCGCTGCTCGGCCGGCACGTCAGCGAAATTTTCCCGCCCGCGCATCCGCTGCGCGCCGTGGGAGGGCTGCATTTCGACGGCGACGTCCTGGAACGCGTGGAAGGCGCGGACGCCGTGCTGGAAGGCGCCGCCGGGCGCATGCACGTCGGCGCCAGCGTGCAGGTGATCGAAGAAGGCGGCTCGCGCATGGGTGCGTTGATGACTCTGCGAGATCTGGATTCGCTGGAGCGCATCGGCTCGCACCTGGAAGTTTCCGAGCGGCTGGCCGCCCTTGGGCGGGTGACCGCGGGCGTCGCGCACGAAGTGAAGAACCCGTTGAACTCCATGCGCCTGTGGATTGAAAACCTGAAGAACGCCGTGCCCCCGGAACAGGAACTGGCGCAGCAGGGATTGCAGATTCTGGACAGCGAAATTGACCGCCTGGACCGTGTCGTGCGCACCTTCCTCGACTTCAACCGGCCGGTGGAGTTGAAGCTGGAGGAAGCGTCGCTGGGCGAGTTGCTGCTGGAAGTGGTGGCCGTCGCGCAGCCGCAGATCAAGAAGACCGGCGTGCAGGCGTCACTGGAATGTCCGGATAGCGTGCCGCTCGTGCGCGTGGACCGCCCGCTGTTGAAACAGGCGCTGCTTAACCTCGTGCTCAACGCGTGCGAAGCGATGCCCGAAGGCGGGCGCCTGAACCTGAAGGTGCGCGGCGTAGGCGAGCGCGCGCAGGTGACGATTACCGATACCGGCCGCGGCATCCCCGCGGAGTACCAGGGAAAAGTCTTCCAGCTTTATTTTTCGACGCGGCCCGGCGGCAGCGGCATCGGCCTGGCCACGACGTTCCGCATTGTGCAGATGCACGGAGGTTCGATAGACTTTATTTCGGAAGTCGGCCGCGGAACTTCATTTACCATCGAATTGCCGGCCACGCGCGCGCACAGCGTCCCGGCCCGCCCGCGGGAAAGCGTTCATGCTCAGCCCTAAGAATTCGAAACTCATCCTGGCCATTACCGCCATCGCGCTGGTAATGACCGGCGCGTGCAGCCGCAAGCGTGCGGCACAAGCCGCGCCGCCGCTGGTGATCGTCCCGACAAATACGCAACCCGCAGCGCCCGCACCGGCGACGGAAACTCCAGCCAGCGCCACGGAAACCAAGCCCGCCGAAACGCCGCCGGCCAGTGCGCCCGGCCTCGTCGTGCCACCGGCAAAGAAGAACTCGTCGCGAAGCGCGGCTTCCAAAACCGCGCCCGCCGAAACGCCGGTTACACCGCCGGCGGAGACCACAGCGCCCAAGCCAGCCCCGCCGCGCATGTCGCCGCGCATCTCGCGAGCTGAGCAGGCGCAGTACGAGAAGAAGACTAACGCGGCCATCAGCGCAGCGGAAAAAAATGTGCAAACCGCGTACGGGAAGCAGTTGAACGCGCCGCAGAATGACATGCTCGAGAAAATTCGCGGCTTTTTGGGACAAGCGCGCGAAGCCATGCGCTCCGGCGACTGGCAGCGCGCCTACAACCTGGCCGAAAAGGCCCGCGTCCTGTCGGTGGAGCTGGTCAACTCGCTGTAACCTCCCGCCTTCGTGACCTCCTGACTTCAAAATTGTTAAACTGATCTCGTGAATTCCTACGACGTCCTCATCGCCGGCGGCGGAATTATTGGCGGCTCGATTGCCATCGAGCTGGCGAGGCAAAAACTGCGCGTGGCGATCCTGGATCGGCAGCAGCCGGGCATG
>DASYRO010000435.1:0-5217 GCA_036004385.1 Candidatus Acidiferrales bacterium | reverse complement strand
GTCAGCGTGCCCATCGCAGCGCACACGGCGCGAACTCCGGCGAGCCCTCCGAACCATTCTCCGACGGCGGCAAGCGCAGGCCACAGATACCACCCAAACATGAAATTTAACGGCTCAGAGTACGGAGCTTGCAGCGGATGGGAGAGGACGGCTTCCCCGACTCGCACGAAAGAGGCTTCGTCTACAAACGCCGTAGAGTAATTCAAATCCCGGAAGCGGACAAACGCCGCAATCAAGAGGATCAGCAGCAACAGCGCGGATTTCCGCACCCTTGGGGGCACGAAAGAATTCTCATGGGGCGGGTTCCCGTGGATTTCGGTCATTCGCCTCAGAAATAATGGCGCCACGAAACACGCACGACGTGGGCGCGAAATGCGTTGAACGTGTCCTGAAAACTGTAGCTGAAACGCAAATCGTTCTTTTCGTTCACGTGCCAGACGAGCGAGGTGAACACGCTCGACGCCAGACGTTTATCGTATGGCGCAAACGGGTTCGCCTTCACGTGCTGCACGCCGAGCGTGGCGCCGTTTTCCCAGTCCACGCGCGGAATCCAGCGATAATTGACTGCTACGGCGCCATAGTTCAACAGGAAGCGGTGCGGGCTGAAGTATTCGGCGGCGACACGCGGCGGGCCGGCGCCGGGTTGCGCGCCCGCATCGAAATCGAAATTGAACCAGAGGAATCCATAGCCCACGCGCACGTACGGCTGGAAGCCGTGGACCACCTTGCCGAAGCCGGCATCCATTCCCCACCGGCGGTTGGCGTCGAGATTGCGCCCGGTATAGTAACCATCGGTGTAGCCGCCGGAGAAATCCCACCCGTGCGGGGCATAGTAGCTGGCGCGAGCAAAACCGAGATTGGAACGCACCTGGCCCCGAAACGCGCCCGCGATAACTTGGCCGCGTCCGGCGGTGAAGGAATCCTCAACCGACTGCCGGCGGAAGCCGGACTCAATAATGATCGAGGGCCGCGCGCGGTAACGCACAGAGAATGCGCCGTCGAAATTCGCCGCGGCGCCAAAGTATTGCGTGCCGCTGAACTCGGCCCGCGTGCTGACTTTTTCGCTCCAGTCGGAGTCCAACATCACCGCAAACTCGTTCGAATGGAAATCACTTTCCCGCGCTTCGTAAAACGTAGGCTGGAAACGGAATGACAAGCGGTGCGCGCGACCGAGCGGCGTCGAGAAGATTGCTTCCATGCGATTCCAGTCGAGCCCCGCGCTCGGCTTACGCAGCATATAGCCCAGTTCCAAATACGTGCCCAGGCTGCGGTTCACTTCGCGGTTTAATTCCTCAAAGAACGGCCCGCCCGTACGCAACCCGCCCAGCGCGTCGCGCGCCTGAGCGTAACGGTGCAGCCCCATGTTGGCCCTGGCGAGTTCCATCTTGGTGCCAAAGTCGTTGGGCCACTGGGCGATCGCACGCTCAAGCAGCACCAGCGCTTCCTGATTGCGACCGCTCCAGTTGAGCATCTCGGCTTTGCCGCGCAGGGCAGGCACATTGTCCGGGTCATGCGCGAGAACTTGTTCATACATGGTCATCGCGCGTTCGGGCTGGCCGCGGTAGGAGAGCATCTGCGCCAGCGCCGCTTTGGCTTGCAGGTTATCGGGGTTGCGCTTCACCACTCCTTCGAGCATCTCCATGGCGCGCGGTGAAGTTTCCTTTTGCCAAAACAGGATGCGCGCGTACGGCACCAGCAGCATTTCATTCTGCGGATCAATTTTCAGGCCGCGCTCGAACAGATCCCTCGCTTCGGCCGCGCGGCCTGTGTGCCAGCTCAGCATCTCGGCAAGCCGCGCGATGGCTTCGAGGTGATTCGGATCGAGGGAGAGCGCCGTACGATAGGCGCGCTCGGCTTCGTCGGAATGCCCGGTGGCCTGCTCGACTTGGCCCATGACGACGTAGTCGTACGCGCTGGTTTCCGGCCGCAGCATCAGCGGGCGCAGTAATTCTAGGGCCTCATCGCGCTTGCCCTGCGCAGCGAGCAGACGCGCCAGCACGCGGCGAGTCTGCGCGTGCTCAGGATGCGCAGCCAGCGAACGGCGCAGAAGCTGCTCGGCTTCAGACTGGCGCGCGCGGTCGGTGCGGATCATGTCCGAGTAATTGGCGCTGAAGTCGGGATTATCCGGCTCGAGAGCCAGCGCGCGGCGCATCAGTTCATTTCCGCGCACCGCATCGCCGCGCCAGGTCAGGACTTGGCCAAGCTGAAAAATCCGGTACGCGTGCGTGGGCCAGATCACAATCAGTTTTTCCAGATAAGGCGAGGCATCGCTGAGGCGCCCGGTGCGCTCCAGCGCGACGATCATGCCATCGAGCGCCACGGGATTTTCCGGCTCACGGTCCAGCACCTGGCGCCACAGGTCGGCGGCGCGGGCAAAGTCGCCGGCGGCAGCGGCGGCGCGCGCCTGGTCGGCCAGTGAAGGCTGCGCTTGCTGTGCGGCTACGGATGCCGAGAGGCTGATGCAGCAGAACAAGATGACGCCGAGGCGCAGAAAGAGCTGCGCGGCGCAGCAATGAGACCCATTGAATAACGGGGAGCGGCTCATGCGTTGGGCTCCTGGGTCTGAGTCAGCTTCGTCAGTTTCATGATATCGCCATGGCGCGGCGCAATTTCCCAGAAAAGATATTTCGAGATCTGGTCCTGGTCGGCGGCGTCAATGGTTTCGAATTTGATGCCGTTGGCGAAGAGCGCTTTCTTCTGCACGGTAATGGGAAAGTTGCGCATCACGCGCCCAGTGGCGCGGAAATTGCGCTCCATGACGGTCATGCCGATTTCCAGCTCGGTGCCGGCGGCCAGGGGCTCGTCGGTGGTGACGCTGAAGCCGAAGCGATTCAGATTGCGCGCAAAAAGTTTGACACTCTTGCGCGAGCCGTCGAGCTCATAGTCGAGCGTGACCGGCACATCGAGGCGGCTGGGAAAACGGTAGCTCATGCGCAGTTCCTTGCGCCTCAATGAGCGCATCACCACGCGCGCCGTCAGCAGCAGGAAAAACATCGCCCAGAAAAGATTCACCAGCCAGCCCCATAATTGAAACTCGGTCTGCGCGTTGATCAAGCGGTACCACCCGACCATGAGGCTCAGCGCGCCGATGGTGAGAATCGCCATCTGCGGCCAGACTTCGGTCCACAGTGCGGCGCCATGCTTGCTCTTCGGCGTGACCTTGAATTGCTGTTCGCCGCGCAGCAGGCCGATCAACGACTTCATCAAAATGTGCATTTTGATCAAATTGTATTCTTCCGCCAGCAGGAAGCTGCGCAGCCCGCCTTGCAGCGCGCCCAGCGCGAACATGTTCAACACAAAGTGCCAGCCGAAATAGCCGAGGAACACGCGCGGGTCCGCGTTAAGCGGCAAAAGTCCCGTGAGCAGGCAAAAAATCGGCGTGAGCACGAAAACCAGTTTTTGATAGCCGAGAAAATAGAAGAAGAACGCGCAGAAATAGTTGATTCGCTGGCCGGCCGTCAGTCCCTTGCAAAACAGCGGATTTTCTTCGCGGAACACTTGCATCGAGCCGACGCCCCAGCGATGCCACTGCGTGGCGAATGCCGTAAAGGTCTGCGGAGCCAGGCCGCGCGCGATGGTGTGGTTGTAGAAAAGCACTTTCCATCCGCGTTTTTGCAGACGCAGGCCGGTGTGCATGTCTTCCGTGATGGTCTCCAGCGCAAAACCGCCGATGTCGTCGAGCGCCTTGCGGCGAATCATCGCCGGACTGCCGCAGTACATGGTCGCGCCCCAGCCGTCCTTGCCCGGCTGCACCACCGAATAAAATAATTCCTGCTGCTGCCAGGCATACTGGTGGCGCCAGTCCGTCAGGTGCATGAACGAGTCCAGGTTGTAGAAGTCCTGCGGCGCCTGGACGATGCCCACGCGTTCGTCGGCGAAAAAGCCGATGATGGAATCCACGAACTCCGGCGCGGGCACGTGATCCGCATCCAGCACGACGATAAATTCGCCGTCCGAGTATTTCAGCGCATTGTTCAGGTTGCCGGCCTTGGCGTGCGAGCGCTCCGTTCGCGTGATGTAGCCGCACTCGAATTCCGCGGCCAGCGCGCGCACTTCCGGGCGGTTGCCGTCGTCGAGCAAATACGTTTTGTGCGGATAGCGGACGCTCAGCGCGCAGACCAGCGTCTCGCGCAAAATCTCCACGGGCTCGTTGTACGTGGGAATAAAAAAATCCACGGTGCGGCCTTCGAGCGCCGGCAGCGTGGAATGGTGCACCGTCTTCCACGTCGTGAAATAGAACAGCCACGCTTCCGTGGAGTTCATGATTTCTGCGATGAGAAACGTATAGAAAAACCACATGGCCGCGGGGTTTTGCGTGTTGAAAAGGCGCCAGGCGTAATAGCGCAGCGAGAAAAACACGGCGAGCACAATCAAGACGCGAAGAATCGCCAGGCGCACTCCCCACCAGGAACTGCCCTCGCGAGAAGTGGGAGGATCGAAGGGCTTGGGTGACCCCTGAGGGGCCTTGTTGTTATTCACCATGCGAGATGCGAGACACCAGTAGCCCAGTGGGCGCAGACCGACCCAAACTCTACAATGCTACCGGGTTTCTACGTAAGTGGAATATAGCCACGGTTCTATCGGGATACCCAATTTGTACTAGGACGTTTCTGCAGGTCCCGATTAGCGCCTCGCGCGAGTCCGGCCATATTTAAGATTATTTCGCGGAAATCGCGGAGCCCCCGGCCGTCACGACGAGCTGGCGGAGAGCGGGTACAACCGCGAGGCGCAGCAGACCTTTGGGAGTGGCCGCGCGGTCGAGAACGGCGAGTTTAGCAGCCGTCCACTCCGCTGGCGCGGTGTTCCCCTCTGCTAGATATGTCAGCGCCTCCTGTCCGGCGGCGCCAATGTCGGCCAGGTCGGCTGCCACGCCTTCGACGTCTGCGAGTTGCGGCGCATTCTTCGCGAGCTGCATTAACACCGCGCTGAGTTCTTGCCAACGCTGAAATTCGCGGGCCAGCGCCTGTCGCCTGAGCGGGTCGCGCGAAGAATCCAGCAAAACCGAACCGGCCAGCGCGGTAAATTCGCGGCGCGTGGGCGCGTCGGGTGCGGCGATGTCGCCGAGAGAAGTGAGCGGCGTGAGTTGATTGGCGCGGCGCGCCCGCTGCCGCTGCCCCAGGCTGAGCGGCTCGACCAGACGCAGCAACGCGCGCAGCGGCTCGATCTCCACGCTGCCGGCGAGGCGCCGCAGCATCGCGTCCGGGCCGGAAAGATGAG
>DASYRO010000434.1:0-3784 GCA_036004385.1 Candidatus Acidiferrales bacterium | reverse complement strand
CGTAGCGCTCGGCCCAGACAGAATGCCCGGTGCGCGTTTCCACGAGCTGCGCGGTGATGCGCAGGCGGTTGCCGGCGCGGCGCAGCGAGCCGGTGAGCACGTAAGTGGCGTTCAGCTCCTGGCCGACGTGCGGGCCGGTGACGGGCTTGTCGCGGAAGGCCAGCACGGCGGCGCGCGGAAAGACGCGCAGGCCCTTGATTTTCGAAAGCTCGGTGATGACGTCTTCGGTCATGCCATCGCGAAAATATTCGTCTTCCTTCGCGCCGCTGAGATTTTCGAAATAAAGCATGGCGATTGATTTTTCGGCGGCTGCCGGAGAAGCCGCGGCGCGGCCGGAGTCCGAATCGCGCTTCAGGCGCTGGAATTCCGCGCGCAAGGCAGCGGCCGTCTGGTAGCGAGCCCGCGGATCTTTTTCCAGCATGCGATTGATCACGTGCGCCAGATCGGGCGGCAGTTTGGGGTTCACGCGCAGCGGCGAGGCCGGAGTGCGATTCAGGATGGAGTCAAAAATCACGGCGGAAGTATTTCCGGAAAAGGCCTGCTGGCCAGTGGCCATTTCGTAGAGCACGACGCCAAAAGAAAACAGATCCGAGCGCACATCCACTTCTTCGCCGCGGGCCTGCTCAGGTGACATGTACGCAATCGTACCCAGCGCGGAACCCGGGGAGGTCAGATTCTCCGGTTCCACACCCATGGCGGTGGCTTGCGCCGAAATACCGACGGCTTCTCCGACAGCCTGCCGGACAGGGGCGAGTTTGGCCAGGCCGAAATCGAGAATCTTGGCCTGGCCGCGCTGCGTGAGAAAGAGATTGGCCGGCTTGAGGTCCCGGTGGATGATGCCTTTGGCGTGAGCGGCTTCCAGCGCGTCGAGAATCTGAATGGCGACTTCAAGAACCTGGTCGGTGCTCAGCGGCCTGCCGCCGATCAGATGCTTCAGCGTCTGACCTTCCAGCATCTCCATGGCGATAAACGGGCGGCCATCATGTTCATCAATGTCGTAGATCGTGCAAATGTTGGAGTGGTTGAGCGCGGACGCGGCGCGCGCTTCGCGCTGGAAGCGTTCCAGAGCCTGGCGGTCCGAAGCCGCATCTTCGGAGAGGAACTTCAGGGCCACGCTGCGGCCGAGCCGCGTGTCCTCGGCGCGATACACCACGCCCATGCCGCCGCTGCCCAGCTTTTCAACAATGCGATAGTGAGAGATTGTTTGGCCGACCATCAGGCTGGAGTCTCCAAGGGAATCACATCCTACGCCGCAGCCGACGTGAAGTCAAACCGGTTGCCGGTGGCGAACAAACTCGCTCTTGATGCCGTCATCGTGAGGGACACAAGCTTAATACTTCTCTACTGGGAAGCTGCGCTGGCCGGCTGCACTTTGACCTTGATGGAGAGTTGCCCCTCCGAAACCACGCGGACGATTTCGCCGCCCGCGAGCCATTTTTTCAGGACTAAAGGATTGGCCCACTCTGCGTCCCATCCGTCGTCGACGGCCAACAGGATGTACTGGCCGGGCGGCAAACGCGCCAGCGAGAATGTGCCGTCGCTGTCGCTCTGATCTCGGCGAAACTGCGAAGGGTCGCTCTGCGAATCCTGCGGCACTAGTAAAATCATGACGCCGGAAGCGGGTTTCCCTTCACGTAAGGCCATGCCGACCACGCTGCCGAATCCTTTAGTCAGGAATAAGGTGAGCCGCACAGACTCTGTGCCACGGATTTCCAGGCTGCGCCCGGCGATTCGGGCATGCTCGGCCTGCACGCGTTCCAAATGGAAGTCCGCAAGATTGCTGATTGAGAGTTCGTAGCTTCCAGGCTTTGCACTACGATTTTGAAAGTCGAAGGAGCCGTCCGCGGTGATGGAGGCGTCCATGGTTTCCCCTGTTTCCCTGCTGTGAATTTGCACCGTAGCCCCTTGCGGAAAATCGGACGCGCCCGGCGTTTTGATGATCCCGGAGATGAGCGGGCCGGAGGCGCTCTCGGCAAGACTCAGCTCGGCATCAGCGGAGGCAACGAGCGCCCGACGAATCGTGAATCGTCCTTTTTCATTTGAGGAATTCATCTTGATGACCACGGGGCCCGGTGCGACTCCCATGATTTCAATGATGTGATTGTCCATGAAAGCGGTTTGCGTGCGCTGGTACACCTCGTGGCCATCGAACGTCCGCTGCGTCACCTGTACGTCTACGCCCTGCGAGGGGTCCACGTTGGGCGCCTTCACAAACAAATGTAGAGCGGGAACGGGATGCAAGGGGACATCGGCGGTGGCAGCTTCGCCGGGAAGCAAATTGATGGCGCTCGCCGCGGAGGATTCTGTCGCTCCGCCATAGAAGGTGATGGGGTAGGCAACGTCAAGGCTAGCATTTTGACCGGCGGGAGGTAGCAGGCGGAATCCCGAGACTGCGTTGCTGCCTCCCGCGTCTGCGGGCTGGCGCAGGGGATGCTGCGCGTACCAGGGATGCGCAGAAACAGCGACGAAATAACGTCCGGGCAACAGGCGACCAAAATGAAAACGGCCTTCACTATCGGAGGCGGTTTGTCTCTGAAGCGTCGTTGATTTTTTCCCGTCATGGAAATCTTCGTGAAACAGCATGACCTCCGCGCCGCGAACGGAGTCAGCGGATTCGTCGGTGATCCTGCCGGAAATCGTGGCGGCCGGTAGCAATGGAAAAATCAGATTTTCGGAATCGAGTCCCGGGCCGACGGCCACGCCCGTCGAAAAACCGCCTTCGTGTTGCTGAAAATACTGCTGGACGAATCCTTTGCGCTTGGCGGAGAGCACGTACTTGCCCGGCGGAAGCAGCTCGAAGAGGAAACGGCCGTCGGGAGCGGTGAGCAGTCTGCGCGATGTGTCGCCACCGCTGACTGCCCCCAAATCGACTTCCGCTTTGCCGAGAGGCTCGCCGCTGCGTGAATCCACGACAGTCCCGCTAATGCGGAAAGAAGCCCGCCCGGCGAAGCGCGGCGCGGGGGCCTGTGAGCACAGACCCAGCCAGAGAATTACGGCGCACACGCTACGCAGAGACATTATTTTCAATCGCCTCGTTTCGTCAATTCCAAGCGGATGGTAGCCTGCTCGTTCGGCAGCACGCGGAGGGATTGCGCCTGCGAAAGATATTTTTCCATTGCGCGGAGGTTGCGGTACTCCAGGCCGTCCACGCGATCGAAGGCAAGAATTCGGTATTCGCCGGGCGGGAGCTGTCCCCAGACGAACTCGCCGTTGGGAGCGACGAACACCTGCCAGGACCTTTCCAGATCGTGCTCCGCGAAGACGAGAACTCGCGCCAGCGCAGGCGTTCCCTCTGAATAAACAGTTCCCTTGAGGGAAGCGAAATCATCACGAAGCACAATTTCGAAAGGCTGAAGAGATGCGCCGGCAGCAACGGTCAGGCTCGTGGAAAGCAGATCCACATTGCCGCAGCGAGCGGAATCAATGTACCAGGGACCGTTGGGCTGGAATTGCACCTTATACGTACCCGGCTCCACGTTGCGAAGCACGAAGGTTCGATTTTCGGGCGGCCCTTCGAAACTCGCCCACACCGTTTGATTGGCAAACATGGTTTCCTGGGGCATCAACTGGATGTTTACCGGCTGCATTTCCTTTGGAAAGGTACCTGGGAACGGCGTGTGCGTGGCTTCCGAACGCACGTTGATGGGAACACGCGAAGTAGGGGCGAGAACCATGCGGAGATCCGCGCGGTCGGAAGTAATATTCACAGGAAGCGTGGCGGTAGCCGTCACGCCGTCACTCAATTGAGAGAAGGCCTTGAGAACGTAAAACCCGCCGGGAACCG
>DASYRO010000433.1:0-5141 GCA_036004385.1 Candidatus Acidiferrales bacterium | reverse complement strand
GCTGTTGCAATCTTTGACTGAAGATCCGCGCTAACGCCCAGCCGAACGGCTTGAAAGCGCCACACCATTCCGACCACGCTTCAAGTTCATACTCTGCGGTGTGCTCGTAGAAATGAACAACCGTAGGATGCACTGCTCGGGAATTACAACTTTCTCCCGCAAGTTGCGTGAAATCCGCGACGAGTCCGATACCAGGTTTGAGTGAAAGACCCTCGCGCTCTGCGAGTTGCTCGAAAAAGTTGGCACCGATGCCCGTTGGCCTACCGATCGGTCCGGCTAACCACGGATAGGTCTCTAATGTAATCTTTCGGCCAGTGGTTTTCACCCATTGCTGGGTGACCCAATCAATAAGGTAACCGCGAGTCGCTCCGAGCCACATATTTTGAGAGGGGAGTATAACTCCACTTTCGGTATTTGGTTGTGAACGTAACTTTCTCCGTCCAGAACAGGGCGCTTTGCAGAGTCGGGGGAATGGGGGAATGTTAATAAAACGATCCGAAGCAAGCGGGAATGAACTGGCGCGCGGGTGTACTCTGGCGTGACTCGGCGCGCCGAACGACGAAAGTTAGAACATCGGGAGTTGTTTTCGGGCACCGAGAGCTTTTCGCTCAACCGCCGCCTTGCTAGAATGAAACCTGCCGCGCCCGTAGCTCAGCGGAGAGAGCGTGTGCCTTCTAAGCACAGGGTCGGGGGTTCGATTCCCTCCGGGCGCGCCAGTTCTTTTCACCTTTACATTCATCGGATTACCGCTATAGCCTTTGCCTTGATTAGAACTGCAACAAATTCCCGCAGCTGACGCGAATGATCGAAGACTTGAACCGGTGAGCGACGAAAATGCACGCCACAGGGCTTGAACAGTTCGGGCTAAATAAGGCCTCTTTCCGTCGTCTCGGCAATCGGAATGTGCGGGCCTATGTCAGCCTTCGGACGTACGACGTGACACCAGCAGTGAAGAATCTGCCACCGTCGAAGCGCCTCGCATATGTAGCCGCTCGTGTGGGTCGGTGGATTGAAGGGCTGGTTCGCCTTTTCCCAGGGCTGTCATTTCAAGCGCAAGGTGACAAACTTACCAGCAGAAGTGTCCGAGGTTGGTCGCAACTGCCTTCTTCTCTGATTGTGGCGGGCCCCCGCACGCCAAGTGTTGGCGTTGGCTGACGCTGCTGGAGTCAATTCTGTTTATGTCACAAGCGTGGCGGGGCGTCGTCGCAGACGTTCACGCAAGCCGTCGTTAGAATGGTACTGCGTCCGCGCATTCGTGATAATCCGTATTGAACGCGCGAAGACACGGTTGCAGAGCACCGAGGATCGTTTCATCCTGGTTCGTGCTTCATCTTTCGAAGACGCCAAGAAACGTCTCAGGCAGCAGTGGCGGGAGTACGCGAGACCCTACCTGAACTCCGACGGACAGATGGTGAGCTGGCTGCTCGATCGCGTGATTGATGTCTATCAGACGTGCGAAACGGATATTGACCCAGCCGGGACTGAAGTCTATTCGAAACTCGGTCAGCGCAGAGTGCCCCCGGGGTGTGTATGGCGTCCGGGGTCCGAGAGGCGGCGCAAGCATCGAAAACGCTCCTGATAAACAGTTCGCAAATCCTCCCTCCGGGCGCGGCATTTCTCTCTTTCCGTCATCAATCGACTTTGTCCTGCCGGCCTGAAGGCCGCCGCTTCAGGTGCCACGAGTCAGGTCGGTCTAAAGACCGGCCCCTACACCGCGCGGGCCGTCCCGAATGTTCGGGAGCCTGCGCCACGGTGCAGCTCAGAACAGGCGTCCCAGGCGGAAGAAAAGTTTTCGTTCGCCGCCTTCGCCGAGGCTGGCGCCGAAGAAGAGGCCGCCGATGGGCGATTCACTCATGTAGCCGATGGTGCCGCTGTGAAAGGTGTTGCGAAGGTGTACATCGCCAAACGCGCTGCCCGCTTCATAGGCCACCGTCACGTAATTCGGTCCCATGAAACTCAAGGGCTGGCGGCCAAACTTGCGCAGAGCGTAGAAGCCTCCATAGTAATAATTGTTTCCGCGCAGTTGGTCTAGCGCTAACGCATTCAGGCGCAGGGGCCCGCCCAGCGTGAAGGGCGCGATGGCGGAATCGCGTCCCGCCGTGGTGCCTCCGGCCAGTGAAGCAATCAGGGAATAAGGCCCGCGGCCGAAGGGATAGGCGTACTGCAGACTGCTTTCCAGAATCGGGTAGGGCTGCAGGACGACCGGCGCGCTGAACACCCAGCGCATGCTCAGGCTGGAGCGGAAGCCCTGGCGCGGAATCACCGCGTTATCCATGTTGTCGTAAAGCCACTGGCCGCGGAGCGCTTCAAAAAATCCTTCAAACCGCGGCAGCGTGGGCGCGCCGGTGGACACTTTGGTATGCAGCCGGGAGAATTCGTAGCCGAAGCGATACTCGTTTTTGCGGCCGGCGGCGTAGCCTACGTCCAGTCCGAAGCCCTGCTGATCCACGGCATATTCCGCGATGCGCGAATGACCGCTGTAAATACTGTCCTGCTTGAATTCCGCAAAACCGCGCGGCGCGAGAAATATCTTCCGTCCGCGGATGCGCCAGTAGTACTCCGTTGCAAAGCGCGACGTGCTGCCGCTGTACAAGTCCGTGCGCCATTCCGAATACGGCCCGCCAAAATCCGGAAAGAGCAGTCGCGAACCGAAAATCAGCCGGATATTCTCCTTCTGCGAGCCTTCCAGCAGCACGCCAGAATAGAGAAACGGCGGCCCGTGGCGCTTTTCTTTCAGCGTGACGAGCAGGCCCGGCTGACCTTCCCGCTCCGTCCAGCGATAATCCGCCGAGGCGTAGCGCCCGTCGCCCACCAGAAACGTCATCTTCCTGGCAGCGACCGCCGGGTCGAGAGGCACATTCTCGAGCTGCGAAAGGCTGCGTTCGAGGTTTTCGGAGTATTTCGCGGCGCCCGTCACCTCGACGAACCTGGGCGTGAAGTTTTCCGGGCGGCGCCTGCGCTGCCGTTCGCGCAAGAATGCCTGGTAGTCTTCTTCGGAAAGCGCATGGCGCAGCAACTCGGACTTATGTTGTTCGGCGGCCTGGTAGCCGAGCTCCTGGAATTTTTGTCTGGATTCAAAACTCGTGAACGGTAAATTGCCCGTATCCACTTCGATTTTGATGTCCGCGCGGCGCAGGCTTCCACGCTCGTTGGCTTCCACGATAACGTCCGTCGTCCGCCCCAGCACATCGAGCAGTGACACCACATCGTCGGCGCGGGCCGCTTGCAGCTTGATGGAAACGCCGATGACAATGTCAGTGCCCATGCCGCGGGCGATGTCCACTGGGAGATTTAGAAGGATGCCGCCATCTACGAGCAGCATTTCCCGGCCGCTCTGGCTGCGGTCCGGGCGCAGGCGCACGGGCTCGAACACCGGAGGAGCCGCGGTAGTGGCGCGCAGCGCATCCAGCAAGTCACCCGACTGGAATACGTACGGCTCGCCTCGCAGCAGGTCTGCGGCCACGCAGCGGAACGGCGTGGGCAATTCATCAAAGCTCCGCATCCGTGCATACGGCGAAGCGAAACGGCTCAGCAGCACGCCGACTTCGTGTCCCTGATTCAGCGCGGCAGGAAGCCGGATCTGGCGGTGGCGGAGGCCGATCTCAAACTTCGATGGGAATTCGCGGCGATCTTCTTTGCGTCGCAGGGGAAGCTGGCTATAGGCTACGGTGGAAAAAGTTTTCTTCCAATCAATTGAAGCGAAGTATTCTTCCATGTCGTCGGGTTCATACCCGGCGGCGTAGAGGCCTCCGACCAGGCCGCCCATGCTCGTGCCGGCCACGGCGTCCACGGGCACGCGGTGCTCCACGAGCCACTTCATTACGCCGACGTGGACCAACCCTCGCGCGCTTCCTCCCCCCAGCGCGAGGCCCACGCGCGGCCGCGCTGCTTGCGTCTGGGCCAACGCAGCACCGGCGCACACCAATACGGCCAAGATTAATATGGCAATGCGGCGCATTTAGGCCTCCTGCTGGGAAATTTATTATGACTGAAAATTCGCGGGGAAAGATATAGCTGTCTGCAATTTCGATTTTGTCGGTTCGCGCGGCATCCCGGCGGTTCGTTGCCATCGCGACTCCTACGAGAGCAGGCGTCCGGTTGCCGGTTGCGCCCGAGCGGTATAGGCTTACGCGTTGCACCTGTCACCTTTGCACCGGGTGACGGGAAGGGCCAACGACCACGCGTCGCCGGAGGATACGATGACAAACGACAGCAAGAAAAAGGACTCGGGAATTGTCGGGTCGCCGTTGGGACGTCGTGCCTTTCTTCAAGGCGCATTGGCCAGCGCCGCCACGCTCGCCTGGCCGGGCGCGTCAAGCGCTGCCGCGGATGACCTTGCCGCCATCCGCGCGGAAATTGAGAAGCGCCACAGCGAGTCGGTGCAGCGCCTGCAAGCGTGGATTCGCCAACCATCTATCGCCGCCGAGAACCGCGGCATGAATGAAGGCTGCGACTTGATGATGCGCATGCTGCGCGATGCCGGATTCGAGCGCGTCACGCGTATACCCTCGGAGGGCCAGCCGGGCGTTTTCGCCACGCTCGACGCCGGTGCGCCGCGCACGCTGGGCATTTATTACATGTATGACGTGAAGCAAGCAGACCCGGCGGAATGGTCGTCGCCGCCGTTTGATGCGGCGCTCGTGGACCGGCCGGGACTCGGCAAGGTGCTCATCGGCCGCGGCGCGGTAAACCAGAAAGGGCCGGAAGCCACGTTTCTTGCCACGCTGCTTGCATTTCGCGGAGCGGGCCGCAAGCTGCCCGTTAATCTTGTATTCGTTGCCGAAGGCGAAGAAGAAATCGGGTCGCCGCACTTCACGCAAATCGTGCGCCACGCTGATGTCATGCTGGCGCTGAAAAAGTGCAGCAGTATTTTCATGCCCATGCCCTCGCAGGACCTCGAAGGCCAGGTGACCATCACGCTCGGCGCCAAGGGCGTAGTGGAATGCGAGCTGATTTCCAGCGGCGCGCGCTGGGGACGCGGCCCGAAGAAAGACATTCATTCCAGCAACAAGGCGCGAGTGGATAGTCCAGCGTGGCATCTGGTTCAGGCCCTGGCAACGCTCGTCACGCCTGACGGCAATACGCCCGCCATCGAAGGCTTCGCTACGAAAGCCCGGCCGCTCTCCGACACCGATAAGAAA